>JABDJG010000211.1 GCA_013002595.1 Hyphomicrobiales bacterium
TCGCCCGCCAGCTGATCGTCATCGATCGTCAGGCCGGCGATCATCTGCAGCATCATTCCGCAGTGATCGAGATCCATGACGAATTTTTCATACCCCATGGTAAGGCCGCCCTCGAGCCAGCCGGCGGCATGGAAGATAAAGTTCGAACCGGCCAGAACGCCCGCCATCATGCTGGCCGTGGATTCCTGCATGGCCTGACCGTCCGATACCTTGGATGCCGTGAGCTGACCGCCACAGCGCAGCGGCAGACCGAGCCGGCGGCACAGCTGGGCGATCGCAAAGGTCGACAGGTTTGCCTCCGGCGTGCCAAACGTCGGCGCACCGGTCTTCAGGTTCATGGTCGTGAGGAAATTGCCGTAAACGACAGGTGCCCCTTTGCGCACCAGCTGGCTCAGCGCGATGCCGGCCATTGCCTCGGCGTGTGACTGGGCCAAAAGGGCAGGCTGTGTGACCGGCCCCATCGCCCCGCCGAGGATGAACGGGGAGACCACAACGCTCTGGTTGGCCCGGGCATAGGCTTTCAGGGCCCCTGACATGACGTGGTCGTAGACCAGGGGTGAATTGACGTTGATGTTGCCCTGGATGACGCAGTGCTGATCGACAAAGCTGTCACCGAACACCAGGCGTGCCATCGCGATGGAGTCTTCGGCCCGCTCCGGCGCCGTCACCGAGCCCATGAACGGTTTGGTGGAACAGGTCAGATGGGCATAGACCATGTCGAGATGGCGCTTGTTGACCGGCAGGTCGACCGGTTCGCAGACCGTGCCGCCCGAGTGGTTCAGCCATGGCGAGGCATAGGCCAGTTTCACGAAATTGCGGAAATCCTCAATGGTGGCGTAGCGCCGGCCGCCCTCCAGGTCGCTCACGAAAGGCGGACCATAGGCTGGCATCAAGACGACATGGTCACCGCCCAGGGTGATCGATGATGCCGGATCGCGCCCTTCCATGCGGAACGATCCGGGAGCCGTTGAGCACAAGGCTCGCGCCAAACCTTCGTCAAACCGCACCCGTTCCCCATCGACGCTGGCGCCGGCTTGCTTGAACAACCGCAACGCTTCTTCATCACCGCGAAACTCGATGCCGATTTCTTTCAGGATCCAGTCTGCATGGGCTTCCAGTTTGCACAATGCCTCTTCGCAAAGGAGATCATAGACGGGGATCTTGCGCCGTGCCGTGGCGGACGTGTTGGGAAAGGTCGTTGGCCGCCGGTTCATCCGCGCTGTATGTCCGCCGCCGCGCCGCTTCCGCGACGCTGCGTTTGCTGAAATCGTACTGGCGTTGGCGCTCTGCACGCGCACTCTCCTGGATCAGGAAAATTAGTCGAGAACCGGGCAATCCTTGGCCAAGAAAAGCAGAATAATAAGCGAATTTGCAAACCAAATGATTTGCACACTAAGTTCAAATAATTCAAACTAAAGCATGCGAATGAAGTGTTATGACAGCCTGCGCGTGTTCGATGTGGTTGCCCGCCATCTCAGCTTCACCGAAGCTGGCAGGGAGCTCATCCTGACCAAGGGCGCGATCAGCTATCAGATCGGACGGCTCGAAAGCGAGCTTGGTTTCAATGTGTTTGACCGCCAGCACCGGCGCATCGTACTGACGGAAAAGGGCGCCAAGCTCTGGCACGCATCGCAGGCCGCCTTTGGCGATCTCGACCGTCAGATTGCCGGCCTGAAGGATGCCGGGCCCGAGCGCATTACCGTTGGCATGTCGACCTACTTTGCCTCCCGCTGGCTGTCGCCAAGGCTCATGCATTTCATAACCGATCATCCAAATGTCGGGCTGCGCCTGCAGCCGTTGGTCGATCTCATCGATCTGGAGGCGCAAGGCATCGACATGGCCATCCGCTGGGGCCGCGGCCAGTGGAGGGATGTCGAGATTGAGGCGCTGTTGCCGTGCCCGGCCTTCATAACGGCCGGCCCCGACATTGCCCGCCGGGTGGCACAATACGGCTTGCCGGCCATCATTGGCGAGCTTGCCTTGCTGCACGACCGCGACGGCAGCGAGGCCTGGCGCGACTGGCACGCGGCGGCCGGATTGCCCTACGCGAACACCCGCAATGAGCTGGTGATACCGGACCCCAATGTGCGCGTGCAGGCGGTCATCGACGGTCAGGGCATCGCCTTGAACGACAGCCTGATCGCCGATGAGATCGCAGCCGGCAGGTTGAGCCGGGTCTCTCCGGTCGAGCTGGCCGACTACGGCTATTATCTGGCCTACCCGTCCGGTGCGCTGGGCGCCCCGGCACTCAGGGACTTTCGCGACTGGATCGTGGCAGAGGCTGATGCGAGCTAGTCCCGTTCGATCCGGGCCTGAAAACAATTGTTCACCGAAGAGCGCAGATGGATGTAGGCGATTGCTTGATCGCTGAAAATGGTCTCGGCCACGGCCGGAATATCCCTCGTCTCAATCACCTGACCGGTGCCATATTTGATCCGGTTGTCCGATGTGTAACCGCGAATGATGATGTGTTCCTTGTCTCGAACCATCTGTGGAAGCTCTTGTGTTTCCGCATGCCGGCTGCAAGGGGTTGCACACAGGAATATCGGCCCGACTTCGGCATAAGGTTGCCGGTCAGGAAACGGCCGATAGGCCAGTACCAGCATCTCCTCACCTTCGGGGATGAACTGCAGACAGTGCCGGCATGGATTGCCGCCGCCTTCCGATATCTGCCTTTCCGGTATCTGACCGTTGGCATCGGGTTCGCCGGCCTGAAGCCTGCGGACATCTTCGGTTGGCAGGGCGTGGAATCTGATTGTCATGGCTGGATCCTCCTTCAATGTCATTGATGGATAGGCCGGCCCCAGCGGCCATGCCACCCGATTCCTGTTATCCCCATTTCACGGCTTTGTGCGTGTGCCGGCCTTTAGAACCCGTTATGACTGTGAACCTGGAACACATCTCAAGAAGGATACATTTTGCCGACAGTTCGAACACCAGCCCTGGACAAGATTGCTGCCGTTCTCGCCGCCTTCGCGCTGGCGGTCTGGCTGGCAGCACTGCCGGCTCTTGCCGGTGTCGGCAAGGGCGCTGAAAACCAGCGCATGTCGGCATCGGCATCGCCCTATCTGCGCAGCCATGCGCATGATCTGGTGCGCTGGTATTCCTGGGGCGAGGAGGCCTTTGCCCGGTCCCGTAAGCTTAATCGGCCGATCATGGTGTCATTCGGCTACACGGCCTGTCACTGGTGCCATGTGATGCAGGAAAAGCATTTCAACGATGCCGGCATTGCCGGCCGGATCAATGAAAAATTCGTCCCCATCCTTGTCGACCGTGAACAGCACTCGACCCTCGATGAAACGTATTTGCTCGTCACCGAAGTGGTGACCCAGCGCAGCGGCTGGCCCAACACCGTGTTCCTGACGCCGGACCTGAAGCCGTTCTACGGCACGGCCTATGTGCCGCCGGATGTGTTTGGCGAGTTGCTGGGCGCGGTCACCACGGAGTGGGCGTCCAGCCGGGAGCCCATCGTCGCCGAGGCAGAACGCATTGCAACGATACTGAACGGCTACCTGAACCGGAAAGAAGAGGCCAGAGCCATCACGCCCGAGGCGCTGGCCGAGGCGACCGGGGCCATCGTTGCATCTTTCGATCCGTTCGCCGGCGGCATTGGCGAGGCACCAAAGTTCTTTCGCCCGACCGTGCTTACCTTCCTTTTGCACCAGTACCAGCGCACCGGTGACAAGGCAGCGCTCGGTGCGGTTGAACGGACCCTGCAGTCAATCCAGTCCGGTGGCATCCACGATCACATCGAAGGTGGTTTTCACCGCTATGCCATCGATCCGGGCTGGCGCGTGCCGCATTTCGAAAAGATGCTGTATGATCAGGCCCAACTGGCTGATATCTTCACGCTGGCTTTCAGCCTGACGGGCAATCTCGAGTACAGCCGGACCGCGCGCAAGACGCTTGACTACATTCTGAACGATCTGACGGCGCCCCACGGCGGCTTTTATTCCACCCGCGATGCCGATTCCGAAGGTGAGGAGGGCACCTACTACGTCTGGTCGCCCGAGCAACTCGAAGCCACCCTCGGCAAGACCGATGCCGAATATGCCATCAACACGTTCGGGATGATTGCCGATGGCGATTTTGCCGGCAAGATCATTATCAACACCGACGATGTGCGCGGCCAGACGATACCGCGTCTCACCAGGGTCATGAGCACCCTGTCACAGGCCCGCAAATCGCGCGAAAAGCCGGTCCGCGATGAAAAAATCCTCGTCAGCTGGAACGGCATGACAATCGCTGGTCTTGCGCACGCGGGGTACGTGCTCGGCGAGCCCCGTTACATCGCTGCAGCAACAAAGGCTGCCGACTTCATCTGGACCAATATGCGAGCGCCCGATGGCCGCCTGCAACGCAGTTACTTTGACGGAAAGGCGGGCATCGAGGCCGAGCTTGACGATTATGCACAATTGGCGCGCGGCCTGATCGGTCTATATGACACCACCGGCGACCGGCACTGGCTGGACCGGGCCGTCAAGTTGACATCGACGATCATCGAGGTGTTCGAAGACGCTGAACAGGGTGATTTCTTTGCAACGTCCGGCGTTGCGGGCTTCAGCAGGGCCAAGTCGCGCGGCGATGTCGATCAGGCCTCGGGCAACGGCGCCGTGCTGGATGTGCTTGTCCTTCTCGCCAGCCGCTCGATCGATCCCCAGTACAAGCGAAAGTCGGAAAAGGCGATGGCGGCATTGTCCGGCGTGGCGCTCACCTCGCCCGCCAACGGCGGTTCGGTTCTGGCTGCCAGCGACCGGTTTTTACGCGGCGAGATGGGCATTGTCCAATATGCCGGCAACGGCGCCGTGCGGGCAGCAGCCGTTCTTTTGCCGGACAAACGGCGCATCACCGTCAAGCTGGACATTGCCGAGGGCTGGCACGTCAACGCCGACCAACCGCTCGAGGCGCATCTGATTCCCACCAAACTCGACCTGCTGGTGGGCGGAAAGCCCGCCGATGCCGTGATCAGTTATCCGGCGCCTGACATCAAGAAGCTCACGTTCAACGAAAAACCGATGGCCTTGCTGGAGCACAAGGTGGAGCTGTCCGCCCACCTCGACAGCCTGCCGGCAAAGCGCATGAAGGCGGTAATCGAGGTGCAGGTCTGCTCCGATGACCTGTGCCTGTTGCCACAGACGTTGAACCTGCCTGCGGTGGCGATCGGTTCGCAATAGACAATGCCGCGAACCTAAACTAGCATTTCAGGCTGTCGATCTTGCGGGAGAACGTCATGCGGCCTGAAGATGTCATCAACGTCGAGAGCTACCCTATCGCAGACCCTGATAGCCCGGCTCTGGCGCGGCTCATCGCACAGTTGAGCAAGGATCTGGCCGACAACCAGTATTGCTCCTTATCCGGCTTCATACGCCCGCAAGCGCTTGAGCGTGCTGTCGCCGATGCCCGCGCGGCGCGATCTCAGGCGCACGACAACAACGCCCGCAGAAACTGTTATTTGCACCGCGAGGGCGACCCGGCGCTGCCGGCAGATCACCCGCGCAACATCATGAACGACACCAGCACGCGCATGATTGCCTATGACCTGCTGCCGCAAGACTCGCCTTTGAAGACGCTCTATCACTGGGACGCGACTCGCCAATTCATTGCCGCAATCGTCGGTGAGGACGAGTTGTACGATAACGCCGACCCGTTCCAGCCGGTCAACGTCCTGTGCGCTGAAAAGGGCGACCAGTCGGCCTGGCACTTTGATTCAGGCAATGCCTTCACCATGACCCTGATGCTGCAGGTGCCGGGCGCCGGCGGCGAGTTCGAGCTCGTGCCCAACACCCGCAGCGACACGGATGAGAACTATGATTACGTGCACGATGTGCTGACCGGTAAGCGCATTGACGATGCCGTCGGTGTTGCCCGCGAGCCCGGCTCGCTGTGTATCTTCAGGGGCTGTAATTCACTGCACCGTGTCACCCGGGTCGAAAGCGATCCGATGCGCATCATGGCGGTATTCGTCTATGAAAGACAGCCCGGCGTCATCGGTGATCCGCGGGTCAATGCCAACATCTACGGACCTAGGGCCTGTGGACAATTAAGGTTGTAGCGCTGGTTTGGTCCGATTGGTTCAGGTTCTCGGGTGTGAGGAGGAAGAACATGCTGGCATATTCGACGACGAACACCCGTGAAGATGGGCCAATCGGGCCAAATCCTGAAAGGACGAGGCCCATTTTCCCTGTGGACGTCACTTTGAGCGGCTTGAAGGGGGCGACCCTACAGCGCCACTCAAAGCTAGCCACAGGCAAAATGGGCCTCGCCAGCACTGCAACCTTAACTGTCCACAGGCGCTAGAGCAGTCGCGTCATGACAATATCTTCAGCGCGCTCACGGCCACGGGGTCGGCGACACCTTTGAGCGTGTGCTGCCCAAGATCGGTAGCTGTGACGGAACCGGGCAGGGTGGTGTGTTGCAGCAGGTCATTGGAAATCATGCACTCGACGTCGAGCTGCTTGGACAGGCCTTCAAGCCGCGCCGTGGTATTGAGCACGTCACCGAGATAGGTGATCTGCCGCCTGCTGTCGCCGCATTCACCGGCCACGACAGAGCCGCCGTGCAACACCGCGCGAAATGCCGGTGCGTGGCCAAATTTGTCGTTGAACCAATCACCGCGCCTGACGAGCTTCTCGCGTGCAGCAAAGATCGCCTCGACCGCCCTTGCATTGCGCCGTCCATCGCACAGTGGCCACGACACGATCACGCCGTCGCCGATGTACGAGTAGATTTCGCCGCCCAATTGGGTCACGGCTGCATCGATTTCAAAAAAGAACGCCGACAGGAATTCGTGAAACCGCTCGTCGCCGATGCGGGCGGCCAGCGGTGTGGAACCGGCAAGGTCGATCATCACAAACAGCCGCTGCTCCGTGACCGGCCGGTAGTATCGTCCCAGAACGACATTAAGCAACGTGCGCCCACCGATCAGTGTGCGCATCTGCAGGACGAACAGCGCCATGGCAACAACCACGAACGAGTAGAAGGCATCCTGCAGGATGTCCCTTGGGACAAATGCCTCCGGTACAACCTCTCCGATCATCAGCGCCGATAAAGCACGGTTGCCAATCAGCGCGAACACTACAAGCCCCGTATGCACCAGGATCCTGAAGAGCAGTGCGACCAGAAACGCCTGCCGGCGAAACCACGTTCCGACCACGCCCCGCATGACGAAGATCTCAAAGCCTGCCGACAGTCCGGCAACCGTCACGCCGCCGCGCAGCCCTGGCCATGTCTTCAGGATGTCAGGCGGGATCGTATCGTAGGAAAGTGTCGTGTAGCCTTGCCCGGCAAGCGCACCAAAAACCACGACGGCAAGCCAGGTCAGGATACGATTTTTGGCGGCTGATTGAATCTGCATGGACCGCCAGATTACATCGGTTATTCGAGTCTATGGAAAACTAATTTCCGCTCTAAACATACTGCCCAGCCGCCCAGCCGCTGGCCCAAGCCCACTGGAAGTTATACCCGCCAAGCCAACCGGTTACGTCGACACCTTCGCCGATGGCATAAAGCCCCGGCACCGTTTTGGCCGCCATTGATTGCGATGACAGGCCGTCCGTTGAGATGCCGCCGGCGGTGACCTCGGCCTTGTCGAACCCTTGCGTACCATTCGGGTGGAACGGCCACGCACCCAGCTGCAACTCCGCGTCGCTGAGCGCCTGATTGGGAAGATTGGCCAGCTCCACGGTGAGGTCAATGCGCTCGGCCAGCGCTGCTGCAAGTCGCGCCGGCAACACGGTGGCGAGCGCCGCCGGCAGCATGGCGCGCGGCATTTTCTTTTTGGCTTCGAGCAACCATCCTTGCGGCTGACCGGGCGCAAGGTCGATCGTGATGGCATGGCCCGGTTGCCAATAGGACGAAACCTGCAGGATCGCCGGCCCTGACAGACCCTTGTGGGTGAACAGCGCCGCCTCGCGAAAGCGCGCCTTGCCGCAGCTGGCGATGACCTCGGTCGCAACCCCCGATAACGACCGGAACAATGCCTCATCCGGGCCCAGTGTCAACGGCACCAGCGCCGGTCGCGGTTCGACGACCTTGAGCCCGAACTGCCGGGCAAGGTCATAGGCAAAGCCGGTTGCCCCCATCTTGGGAATTGACGGACCGCCGGTGGCGATCACCAGGGCCGAACCGGTCGCAACCCTGTTGTCCAGCGTGACACGATAACGGCCATCGGCATGGCCGACTTTTCTGATGTTCTGGCCGAGCTGCAACTCGACGTTGCCTCTGGCGCATTCATCCAGCAGCATTGCAACGATCTGCTTGGCCGAACCGTCGCAGAACAATTGGCCAAGCGTCTTTTCATGCCAGGCGATCTTGTGCCGGTTGACCAGGTCAATGAAGGCCTGCGGGCCATAGCGTTTCAGGGCCGATTTGGCAAAGTGCCGGTTGGCCGACAAATAGCGTTCGGGCGGGGCCTCCAGATTGGTGAAATTGCAGCGCCCGCCGCCGGAAATCAGGATCTTCTTGCCGGGCTCGTCGGCATGATCGATCAGCAGCACCTTGCGTCCGCGCTGCCCGGCAGTGGCAGCACACATCAGGCCGGCCCCGCCGGCGCCCAGGACGATTGCATCGTAATGTGCCATCAATCGCGCCGCTGCAGGCGTACCAGGGCGGCATCGAGCGCCGACAGGAAACGCGATCTGTCTGCCTTGCTGAAGGGTGGCGCACCGCCAATCTGATCACCGCCGACGCGCAGGTCCGCCATGATCGCCCGTGTCGCCACAGCCGAGCCGATGGAATTGTCGGTAAACGGTTTGCCGGTTGGCGAAATCACCGTCCCGCCTGCCTTGAGACAGCGATCGGCCAACAGGATATCGGCGGTAATGACGACTGAATTTTCATCGCAATGCTCGGCGATGTAGTCATCGGCCGCATCCATGCCGTCACCGACAACGACCTGCGTAACCAGTTCGTCACGCGGGACCCGAAAATAGCTGTTTGCCACAACCGTGACCGGCACCTTCATCCGATAGGCGACCTTGTAGGTCTCGTCCTTGACCGG
>JABDJG010000212.1 GCA_013002595.1 Hyphomicrobiales bacterium
TACGCAAGTACATCGCAGACATGGGCGCACAAGCCGTCATCCCTTGCAACCCAACACGAAAGCAGCTGATCCCTTACGACTTCACGATCTACAAGGCCAGAAACATCATTGAACGATGCTTCGGCAAGCTCAAGCAGTTCAGACGCATCGCCACACGCTTCGACAGAAAGGCAATCTACTTCTTGTCATTCATTCAAATCGCCGCCGCTATGACATGGATGCGCTAAATGTCGATTCAGCCTAGAGCGCGATCGTTTTAGATAGGAACAATCTAAAACGTGAATCGCCCTCTAAGATATTGAAGTCGATCAGGTTTATGATTTTTGGTTGATTCAACCAAAAATCATCCTGATCTAGGCTCTGGCAGCTTCCACCCATTTGCCGGGCGTCACACCAAAAGCCCGCTTGAAATGCCGGGATAGATGGCTTTGGTCAGCAAAACCGACAGTCGCGGCGGTTTCAGCCAGGGGTGCGCCCTGCGTCATGAGCCGCCTGGCACAGTCAAGACGCCGCATGATCAGGAAGCGGTGCGGGCTCGTGCCGAATGCCGTGCGAAACTGCCGGGCGAGGGAAAATTGATCAAGGCCAGATACCTGTTCCAGTTCAAGCGATGAAATGTTGCGCCGGCAGTTTTCCAGGAGGAACTCGCGGGCGCGCCATACGCCAAGGCCGGAAGACTTTTGCCGATGGCTCGGGCGCCGCTCCGAGTGCCGCAATAGGCCGTCCGTGACATCGCCGACGATTTCGCTGGCCTGAATGTCCTCAAGATCACAATCCAGCGTTTCAAGGGCCGATATCAATGTGGCGCGAAGCAATTCGTCCTCGATGACGGGCAGGCCGACGAAGGGCAGCGATGCAGTCAAATCGCCCATCGCCATGCGTACAAGGGATGGTTCGAGATACAACATCCGGTATCGCAGCCCATCGTTCGTCGCGGCGGCGCCATCATGAATTTCGTCGGGGTGCAGCACAATGATCTGGCCTGGGCGGCTGAAATGCCTGGTTCCGCGATATCTGAATGTCTGGACGCCGTGCAACGTGACGCCAATGGCGTAGGTGTCATGGCTGTGGGGCTCAAAGAAGTTGCCGCTGAAACTGGCTTCAATGCGATCAATCCCCGGAATTGGCGGTGCCGGGATAATTCTGGTCTCGAGGTCCGGCCTGCACGAACGTTCAAGACCGCCAAGCCATTGTCGTCTTTCCTTGCAAGCCATCAAGAAACTCCGTTGGAAGAGCACAGTACATGTTTGATACGAAAATTGCAGTAGTGCTGCGCGATGACCTGGCCTCCTGGCAATCACTCAATGTGACAGCATTTCTTGCTGGTGGACTGGTCGGCCAGGATGCCGGTCTGATTGGCGAGCCCTATGTCGATGCGGCGGACAACCACTACAATGGGCTCATCCGCCAGCCTATCGTTGTGCTGTCGGCTGACGCCACCACGATCGCCAAAGTGCACAAACGGGCGATTGAGCGGAATGTGAGATGCTCTGTGTACGTGGAGGAGATGTTCAAGACCGGACATGATCGTGCCAATCGGGCAGTGTTTGCACAGCATGGTCCAGATGATGCCCAAGTGGTCGGCATCGCGGTTCACACCGACAGAAAGATCGTCGACAAGATAACCAAAGGGGCCAGGATGCATCCCTAACTCATCCCAGCCACAGGTGCTAATGCACAAACGTTCAAGATGGCTGGCAGCGCGTTGTGTATCGCTGGTACAAGCGAACTGCAGAGGGTTCCCATGGCGAGCCACCTGATATTGCTATGGCTGGCGGCATTCCCGTTGATGGGCAGTCCGGGGCCGGCCACAATGAGCCTGGCGGCCATGGGCGCGGCATTCGGCGGTCGTCGCAGCCTGTATTATCTCGCCGGGATTATCACAGGCACTTTCGGTGTCCTGGTGATGATTGCAACCGGCGTCACGGGCGTGATCCTGGCACAGCCCGCGCTGGTGACGGCTATCACCATAGTGGCGGGTGCGTACATACTTTACCTGGCGTTTCGCATTGCCACTGCACCAGTTGTTTCCAAACGGCTCACCGCAGCCAAAGCGCCATCATTCTACAGCGGTTTCATACTCGCCATTGCCAATCCAAAGGCCTTTGCTGCAATTGGCGCCGTGTATGCCGGCAGCACGATTGTACAAAATGATCTGGCGCTGGACGCAGTTGTCAAGATCGCTGCACTGACAATTGTCATTATCACCGTGAACTCGGCCTGGCTGTTTTTCGGTTCAGTCTTTTCATCCCTGCTTACCAATCCCGGAACCGCCCGGATTGCGAATGTCACATTTGCCGTTATGCTGGTCGGGTCAGTCATCCTGGCCCTGCTCAGCGGGTGATGTTTTCAAAGCAGTAAATGATGGCATCGCTGCCGTACTATGCCGGCCAAAGTCATCCAACAGAGGCCGGGGAGGCCGCAAGCAATGCAAGAGCTTACCATTCGACCGCTTGAGGCGGGCGATGAGACCGTGTGGCGCCGATTGTGGACCGGCTACCTAGAGTTCTACGAAACCACGGTGAACGAGGACGTCTACAAGACGGCCTTTGCGCGGCTGATATCTGAAACACCGGGCGAATTCCAGGGGCTTGTCGCCGAACTGGACGGCAAGCCGGTTGGGCTGGCTCACTACCTGTTTCACCGCTATTTATGGACCATTGAGGACACCTGTTACCTCATGGATCTGTTCGTCGATCCGGACATCCGAGGTCACGGCGTCGGCCGCCGGCTGATCGAGGCGGTTTACGACAAGGCGAGACAAGGCGGCGCCCCGGGGATTTACTGGATGACCCAGGAGTTCAACTACAAAGGCCGTATGCTTTATGACCAGGTGGCGGCCAAGACGCCGTTCATCGTCTACGAAAAGAACGGCTGAAGACAGGCTGACCGTAAAACGTCAATCACCCACCATGTATTGCCCATTCGCCAGATAGCCGGGGCTTGACGTTTTCCCGGGCAGCGTCATTCTTGAGCAACAAGGCGCAGGTTCAATCGAGACCACGGGAGACACAAGCATGTCTGTGAACAATCCGCAAAGCGTTGCCGGCGCAAATCATGTTGTCGTCGAACCGATGTCGGTCAACATTGGCGCCGAGATTTCCGGCGTTGACCTGACTCAGCCGCTCAGTACTAGAGAAGTGAGAACCATTCGCCAGGCGCTGCTCGACTGGAAGGTGGTTTTCTTCCGCGACCAGATATTGAACCACCGCCAGCATATCGATTTTGCCAAGAACTTCGGTGAGGTGACCCCGGCGCATGCGGTGTTTGGCGCCGACACGGAATATCCGGAAATCTATCCGGTGACCAAACACCGGACCGCGTTTGCCGCGCGGCCAGCGGCATCGCGGGCCTGGACCGACTGGCATACCGATGTCACGGCCGCGGTAAACCCGCCGTTCGGCTCGATCCTGCGCGGCGTCGTGGTGCCGCCCTATGGCGGGGATACCCACTTCACCAACATGGCCGCCGCTTACAAGGCCCTGTCGCCAAGCCTGCAGCAGTATCTTGCAACACTGCGCGCGGTTCACCGGTTCAAGCGGGCGCACGAGGACGACGAGGCGGGCAACTATAACGAGATGATCGACCGCAATCCGATCGTTGCCGAACATCCGCTGGTGACCGTTCATCCTGAAACCGGCGAGCCGTGTCTGTACACGAGCCAGGAATTCACCAGCCACATCGTCGGCCTGCATCGGCGCGAGAGCGATGTGCTGCTGGAATTCCTGTGGGAGCATGCCATTCGCGCGGAATTCAGCGTGCGCTTCAGGTGGCGCGAAGGCAGCATCGCGTTCTGGGACAACCGCGCCACCCAGCATCAGGCGATACGCGATGTCTATGACAGCGATTTCGAGCGTGAATTTTATCGCGTTACATTGAACGGGGCGATCCCGGTCGGCGTTGACGGCCAGGCATCCAGGCGCATATCGGGCGAGTGGATGGCGCCGGCCTGACGGGCAACTCCTTGAACTGAAACTCATTGCCAGCTCTAAACCAGAAACGGGTGGATCGCGTAACGCTGCCTTCCTAGTGTCGGCCTGCTTGGCGGTTTACAAATTAACAAGGTGCGGGAAACGCGGCATGGACGCTCCAAAGACGATGGACGGGCACGACTGGAGCCTGTTGCTTGCGCTGTCGGTACTATGGGGCGGTGCGTATTTTTTCGCCGGCGTCGCTGTTCGCGAATTGCCGCCGCTGACCGTCGTGCTGGTTCGGGTATCCCTGGCGGCCATCGTCCTGTTGCCGCTTTTGTGGTATTTCGGCCAGTCGTTGCCAAGGACGATTGCCGGCTGGCTGCCGTTTTTCGGCATGGGCCTTTTGAACAATGTCCTTCCGTTCGGCTTCATATTCGCCGGCCAGACGCAGATCACGGTTGGCCTTTCCTCCATCATCAACGCCATGACGCCATTGTTTGCGGTTATCGTGATGGCCGTGTTTCGGGAAGAGCGCCTGACCGCCAACCGGGTTATCGGTGTGCTCCTGGGCGTCGTCGGCGTTGCCGTATTGCGCGGATTTGACGGGTCGGTGGACGCCAGGCAATCACTCGGCATTGCCCTGTGCCTGGCCGGTGCGCTCAGTTATGGGTTTGCCGCCCTTTGGGGCCGCAGGTTCCTTGCCGGCGTTGCGCCGGTAAAGTCGGCGACATGCCAGTTGATGTGCTCGACGGTGATCATGGCCGTGGTTGTCAGTGTGATTGACCAGCCATGGACGCTGGCTGCGCCAAGTCAGGCGGCTGTATGGTCGCTGGTGGCGCTTGCCATCTTTGGAACGGCTCTGGCCTATATCGTGTTCTTCAAGATCCTGGTGCGCGCCGGCGCCAGCAATGTCATGCTGGTGACGCTTTTGATCCCGGTAACGGCGCTGCTCTTAGGCAATGTATTTCTGGACGAAGCCATTCAGCTGAAAGAAATCATCGGTGCCGTGATTATCGGGGCAGGGCTGTTGTTCATCGATGGCCGGGTGATCACCTGGCTGACCGCAAAGCGCGCTGCCGTCGACTAAAGACCAGTGTTGCAAATTTTAGCACCGGCTTTTGACTTTCTTCAATTGCCTCACCATGTCAGCCACTTCAGAACAAACCGGTTTTCGCGACGCACAAAGACACGTCGCAGCTCATCACCAAACAGAATTATAAGAGCAAACGGAACACTGAGTACAAGTTGCCAGGCCTCCAGCGGTGCCGTTCCGAAGAATATATTGAATGCAGGTACATAGGAGATCAGCACCAGGAGCAGGAGTTCAGTGGCAATGCCAATCAGCACCAGCCTGTTGGTCAACACACCAACCGTGAGCAGGCTCTGACGTCTCGTCCGGCAAATGATCACATCGGCAATCTGGCAGACGATAATGGAGGCAAAGAACCCGGTAATCGCCGTGCGATAAAGAGGATCGCTCGAGGCCAGGTCTACGCCCCATTGCCAGCCGCCTGCATACAAAATGACAAAGTAGCTGAAAAAGCCGGCGGCGGCCTGAACCATGCCAACGATACCGTAGCTCATGAACAGCAGGTTGCGTGACAAC
>JABDJG010000223.1 GCA_013002595.1 Hyphomicrobiales bacterium
GTGAAGGACTTTGCCATGCTGTCCACCGGGCATGGCAAGCTGGAGGCCGGGCGCAGCTGGCTGCCCGGGTTCGCGCCCAGTGAACGGCCCGCCTACCAGATCGAAGTCGTCGGGCCGGTCCTGGAACACGACAGCGCCGGCACGCCCGGCCTGCGCCGGATCTCGTCGAACTACGGCAAGACCAAGAACGGCCATTCAGTGCTGCTTCGGCTGCACATCGGTGGCTTCAAGGTCCTGTTCGGCGGCGATCTCAACAAGCCTGCCGAAAAGTTCCTCATCAAACACTATGCCGGGCTCGACCAGACCAAGCCGTTGCCCAGGAAAAAGGCGGACCGCGATGCCATGATCGCGGCAGCCCGCGGCGTGTTCGGCGCCGAGGTCATGAAGGTGTGCCACCATGGCGCCTCGGATGTGACCGATGAATTCATCGAGACCATCAATCCGGCCGCCTTCGTCATCTCGTCGGGCGACGAAGAAGGCCATGTTCACCCCAAGCCCGACCTCCTCGGCCGCCTCGGCAAGCTGGGCCGCGGCGCCAGCCCGGTCATTCTGTCAACCGAACTGCAGCGCTCCACACGCGAGCAGGCCGATGCCGAAATCGTCGCCGACCTGATGGAAGACATCATGGGCCTGACCAAGAAGCCGACGACCGCGCAGACGCAATCGATGACCGCCCTGGTTCACGAACTGGGCCGCTCCAATGTCAGCGTCTTCGGCAGTATCTATCTGAAAACCGACGGCACCGACCTGATCGTCTCATTCAAGAAGGAAAGCGCCTCGCAAAAGGACAAGTGGTTCTCGTTCCAGTATGCCATCAAGGATGACGGCACCCTGAAGCTTGTCAAATAATTGAAATTGACATCAGCCGCCGGGTGCCGAGCCGGGGGTTGCAGTTTGCCAACTACTGTTCACAGACAATCCGCCGGGTTCTCGTCTTCTTCAGCCTTCAGATACTTGCCGTTCACCCAGCCGGTGACCGCCGGCTTGCCCGAGTCTGCGCCGGCCCATTCGATCTGGCACCACGGTGGGCGCACGCTGAGGCGGCCGAGGGCATCGAGCGCGCGCCATTGCCTGAGCGGCATCTCGCCGGCGCAGGTGAGCTCCTTCAAGCCGCGGGCATCGCCCGGCAGGTGGGCGCTCACCTCATGGCCGATGCTCGGCCCTTCATGCACACGGACACCGGTTGCCGGATCGGCGCAGGTGACCTTCAGCATCGGCTCGGCCACAACCGCTGCCTTGCGGGCAACGATCGGGAAATCGAAATAGGTCTTGCGGAACACCTCGTCGCTGAGCTCGAAATGCCACCATTCGCGCTTGTAGTTCTTGAACCCGGCCCGCGCCATCTCGGCCACGAGCAGCGCCCGGTTGGCCCTGGCCTTGCCCTTGATCGTCGGATTGAGCGTGTGGCTCAGCTCATGGAAACAATCATACCCGGTGCCGAAATCAAGGCTGTTGTCGCCATAGCGTTGGTCCTTGGGCAAGTGGCAGGCCGCCTGCGCGCCCATATCGAACGGTGGCTCGGCCGCAGCCGGCAGGGCAACCAGCGCCACATCGACCGCGCTGCCGCGCGAATGCTTTGAGCGCTTGGCGATATAGCGCCGCTGGAACAATTCCGATTTCGGGATGGTGGAATAGAACTCGGCCTTTGTGGCGGTGTCCTCGGTATCCTGCGCCCAGGCAACGAAATCGGCGACTGCGCGCTTCGGCCGGTAACAGTCGTAGACTTTCAGTGACAGCCCCTTGGGCTTCAGCCGCGCCTGGACCGCTTTCAGCCGCTTGGCCGCCCGCGTCGTCAAAATACATTCTCCAGCCTCATATCCGGCCACCCGGCGGCCGAGAAAATTGTGCTGCCCAAAATACCGCATGTCCTGGATGATGCTCGGCGCCACCTCGCTGAGATAGCTGAAATGTTCCGGCAGGCCGCCGGCCCCGGCCGGCGTTGTGCCCATAACGAGCGTGAAGCCCAGAACAAAAAGGGCCGGTTTTGAAGAGGCGCGGTTCATGTTGCTCAGCGCGGCCTGGCGCCGGTCGCCATGTCGGCGAGATAGCGCGCATAGGCCCAGCCGCGCCGGCCCTGGTAGGTCACAACGCACCATTTGTAGCGGTATCCGCTCACTTTGCGGCAGTTGGCGACCTGCACATTGATGCCGTTATGCGGGATGCGCGAGGTGATGTGATTGCCGGTGCCCGGGCCGGCCCGCACGTTCAGCATGTCGGGCGGGATGTGGTCGATCACCCGGTAGAGCCGTGCCGCACTGCCGCCGCCCGATGAACCGCCGCCGGATTGGGTCAGATAGCGCATCGATGCCCAGCCGCGGTAACAGTTGTAGCGCACGATGCACCAGTTCGAGTTGTTGGTCGCGCAGTCTTCCACGCCGACGCCGCGCCCGTTCGGCGGAATGTCACCGACGATGGGAAACTTGCTGCCCGGCCCCGACCTGATGTTTAGAACATCGTTCGAGGAGACCCCGCGCACCCGGTATTGGCCATGCGGCGCGCCGCAGGTGCCGGTCTGCACTTGCGGATCGCGCGCCTTTGGCGGATCCTCGATCTTTGGCGTATCAGGCTGTGGGTCGAGCCTGGCCTGCTGCTGGAGGCGCTGGATGCGCTCGCTCGCCTCGCTGGCGTAGATGCCCGCGGAAAAGGCAATCAGATACTGCCGGTAGGCAGCGATGGTGTCGGCCTTCTTGATCCGCAGCCACATCTGCTCGTCCGACATCGACTTGATGATCTCGCGCACTTGGCTGGCCCGCTTGTGGCTGGGAAAATTGTTCAAGAAGTCCTCATAGGCCTCAAGCGTGTTGAGCTCGAGTGCCTTGAAGAACGCCAGCTGCGCATCGTCCTTGTTGCCGGTTCCCGGATCGGGAGTGACGGGCACGACGATCTTGGGCGGATCCTGCGTCTGATCGCCCTGGCCGGCAAAATAGACATCGCGCAGCAGCTGGCTTTCCTCGGTCGGCAGTTGCTCGCCGTTGGTCTGCTCATGCACCGCGATGCGCACCTGCTTGAACACCTGCTCGATGGTCAGCCCCGGCTTGACGATCACATTGGCGAGCGCTGCTGAGAACGGTGAATTGGCGCCATCACCATCGGCCGCCACCCGGCCCGGCGCCGTTGCGTAGGAAATGATCGACCCGGCCGGTGCGACCATGCGGGCAAGGCCGCGCGACATCGAGCGTGACGCAGCCTTGAACGGATTGTTGCGGCACGCATCGAGCACGATGACATTCACCTTGGCGCCGGCCGCGCGAAGCGTGTGGAAGATGTCATTGGCGCTGACGCCCTCAACCGGCACATCGGCCTCAGCCTCGATTTGCGCATCGACCGGTATCAGGAAATTGGTCCCGTTCACCTGCAGCCCGTGCCCGGCATAAAAGAAAAACGCCATGGTATCCGGCCCGGCATCGGTGATCTTGCGGGCAAACGAGGCAACCGCCCGGCGCAGCTTTTTCTGTTCAAGATCGGTGTGGCTGTCGACCTGAAAGCCTATACGCTGCAGCGACGCGGCCAGCAGATTTGCATCATTGGCCGGATTGTCGAGCTTTTGCGTATGGGCATAATCCGAATTGCCGATAATCAGCGCAATCCGCGTCTCGGCCTGCGCCACCGAACTGACCAGAATCATCAGCCCCGCGACAATCAATTTCAACCCGGCACGACGCAAGACCGCCTCCACAAAAAACCAGTTAGCCAACAATTATGGGCCATGCCCGCAAGTCTTGTCCAAACTTATTTTGACTATGCGGAAAGGGTGCGGACACCTCGATCACCTGGTGAAGCCGGTGTGGGTGAACAGGCCGATGGTCTCTTGCCAACAGCGAAAATCGGCCAGCTTGACGAGCGGCTTTTTGTCGACCCGGTACGATGTCTCGCCGGTCTTTTGCGATTTGTATCCCTTTTGGCAATCGCCCTTTGCCGGGCAGTTCTTGTCGACCCGGCACCTGACGCAATAGCGGGTTTTGGCCTTGAGGCCTTCCGGGTTGACGGTCATCTGCATCTTTGCCGTCAGCGGATCGTAATCGTAGGTCAGTTCAGGCCCCTGCCGGGTATCGAGAGATTGCCAGGTGTAGCCGATCATCTCCCAGCCGGACGGATTGAGCCGGAAACGGGCCGTCTCGCCGCCCCAATGCCCGCCGCCGCCATAGGAAATCGCGACAACCAGACTGCCGCGGTCAATGCTCAGGCCGCTCAGGGGGTCCGGTTCATTGGCGCCGCCCTGGCCACGCCGTGCCAGTACCTTGTAGTCCTTCACCGCGATCTCGTACGTGCCGTCTGGCTGTTGCAGCAGGACCAGCAGCTCGCGTTCGTGCTCGTTGGACCCGGCTTCACCGTCCGTGCAGGTATTGGCCCGGCCCCCGGCGGCATCGGCCTCGATCGCCGCTGCGATATCGGGCAAACCGTCCTTGTTGAGATCGCCTTTGGCCTGCATCACGACAGACCAGCCCGGCGCCACGGCATCGTCCAGCGAGGCGACCGTGCCGCCGGCGCCCGCTGCTGGCGTCCAGACGGACAGGGCCATGATGGCAACGGGGGCCAGCCTGGCTGCCCTTAGAAGTTGTGCAAAATTCATTCGAATTACCTCGGGTGCGATATCAGCGGAATAAATGACTAATGCACAATGACAGCATGGCCCCGGGCAGACAATTGTGCATCCCGGTAAACTGCGTCATGG
>JABDJG010000239.1 GCA_013002595.1 Hyphomicrobiales bacterium
TTTGCCGGCGAAGCCCCGTGGTGTGCCGAGTGATTACGCCCGCCCCAAAACCATCACCCGAAATGATCGATCAGCGCCTGGGAGAACGCGGCCGGTTGCTCGACATTGGAGATATGTGCTGCATCCAACAGGACGTGCTCTGCCCCTGAAATCTCCCCGGCGATGAATTCACCGCGCTCGGGCGGCGTCGACGGGTCGTGCTCGCCGGAAATCACCAGGGTCGGCGCCGTGATCTTGACCAGCTCTTCGCGCATATCAGCTGCCTTCAGCGCCTCACAGCAACCCACATAGCCGGCCGGATCCATGTTCTCAAAGATGTGCCGGAACACATCGATCGTCGCTGGATGCGCCTGATGGAAACGCCGGGTGAAGAACCGCTCCAGCGTCAGGTCGGACAGCGGCGTCATACCGTTCTCACCGACCATCTCGATGCGCTCTTGCCACATCTCGGCCGGCGGGAAATGTGCCGACGTATCGGCCAGCGCCAGACTGGCAATACGCTCAGGCGCATTCACTCCGAGCCATTGCCCGGTCAGTCCGCCCATCGACAGGCCGCAGAACGCAAACCGGTCGATTGCCAGCCGGTCGGCGATCGCCAGAACATCCTTGCCCAGATCATCGAGCGTGTATTTCTTGTGAAACGCATCGGATGCGCCATGCCCGCGCTGGTCATAGCGGATCACCCGGAATTTTTTGTTGAGCGCGACAGCCTGGGCCTGCCACATCATGTGATCGGTCCCCAGCGAATTGGACAAGATCAGCGGCGGCGCATCCACCGGTCCCTCGACCCGGTAGAACAGACGGCAACTGTCGAATGACGAAACGAACGGCATGATGGCTCCAGCCCAGATAATTGTTCCCCGCCGTGAAGATACACATGAGCCTGTCAATTGGCGAGCAATACCAATTGCGATATCATTACAGGAATCAGACAACACTGAGGGCGGGGCATTCCATGACAATGACATACGAGCAGGTGACATTGTTCGCCATCATGGGCAGTGTCCTGGGCCTGCTGCTATGGGGCCGCATCCGCTACGACGTGGTGTCATTCGGCGCCCTTGCCGTGGCGGTACTGCTTGGCGTTGTCGACACGGACAAGGCCTTCGCCGGCTTTGGCCATCCCGCCGTCATCATCATCGCCCTTGTCCTGATTGTCTCGCGCGCCCTGCAGTTGTCCGGCGCGATCGAGATGATCACCCGCAACTTCGTTGACGCCGGCCGCTCCTTGACCATGCACATCTCGGTCATGGCCGGCATCGGCGCCACTTTGTCTGCCTTCATGAACAATGTCGCTGCCCTTGCCCTGTTGATGCCGGTCGACATGCAGGCCGCCAACAAATCGAAGCGCTCACCGGCCCTGAGCCTGATGCCACTGTCGTTTGCAACAATCCTCGGCGGCATGGCGACCCTGATCGGCACCCCGCCCAACATCGTCATCGCCCAATTCCGCGAAACCGCGCTTGGTGAACCTTACAAGATGTTCGATTTCGCCCCGGTCGGCCTGGCCTGCGCCGCGGTCGGCATCGCCTATATCGCACTGATCGGCTGGCGCTTCCTGCCGGTCGAGGCAACCAGCCATAATTCCGCCGCGGAACTGGAAGATCTGGAAGGTTACGTCGTCGAGGTCGGTGTTCCGGCCAATTCACCCGCCGTCGGCCAGACCGTGCGCGAACTGTTCCCGATCGCCGATGAGAACGATGCGGTCATCCTGGGCGTCGTTCGCCGCGGTCAGCGCCTGCCGGGCTTTGCCAGCGGCGAAACCCTGCGCAAGGGCGATATTCTGGTCGTTGAAGCCGGCCCCGATGCGGTCGAACAGTTCGCTGGCGCCCTGAAGCTCATCTATTCGAGCTCCTCCAAGCACACAGGGCCGCTTGCCGGCACCCTGTCGATGACCGAAGCCGTCGTGCCGATTGGCGCCCGCATCGAGGGCCGCTCGGCGCTGGATGTGAGTCTGCTGTACCGCCATGGCGTGATGTTGCTGGGCATATCGCGCCAGGGCAAGCGGTTTCGCGAGCGTGTTCGCCGCGTCAACATAAAGGCCGGCGATATTCTGCTGCTGATGGGTCCTGACGATCAGCTGCCTGAAGTTGTAAACTGGCTTGGCTGCATGCCGCTTGCCGAACGCGGTCTCCAGGTCACCCAGCGCGACAAGGCCGGCCTTGCCATATCGATCTTTGCCGTTGCCATCATCGCCGCCAGCGTCGGCATCGTATATTTGCCGGTCGCACTGGCCGCGTGTGTCGTTGCCTATGTGCTATTGAAGGTCATTTCACTGTCGCAACTGTATGAAGCGATCGAGTGGCCGGTCGTCGTTCTGCTCGCTTCACTTATCCCGATTGGGGCCGCCCTGGAGCAGTCCGGCGGCACCTCGTTAATCGCCCAATTGATTGTTACAGTTACTGTTGGGTTACCTGTGGTTGCGGTTTTGGTGTTGATGATGATCGTCACCATGACCCTGTCTGATGTTCTCAATAATGTCGCCACCGTGCTCATAGCAGCGCCTGTCGCCGTCGATGTCGCAAACCGCCTGCAGGTCAACCCGGATTCGCTGCTGATGACTGTCGCAGTGGCGGCTTCCTGCGCTTTTTTGACCCCCATAGGGCACAAGAACAATACCATTATCATGGGCCCCGGCGGCTACAGGTTCGGCGATTACTGGCGCATGGGACTGCCGCTCGAGATCATCGTCGTGATAGTCTCTGTCCCGGCCATTCTGTTCTTCTGGCCGCTGTGATTGGCTAACGTTCGATACAGATTTAGTTCCAATTTTGTTAAAAATTTTAGCAAATTTCTTAAGCGATTCCCGACCCTCAAACCTTATTATCTGCGTGAGTCAGAATAATAAAAGCACAGCTATACCCAAACGGCAGGACGGAAAATGAACCAGGATATCAAGAACAGAATTGGTGACGCCTTCGACAAATTCCTCCACAACGATAAAGGCGCAACCGCTATCGAGTACGGCCTCATCGCCGCAGCGGTCGGTTTGGTCCTCGTGGCAGTGATGCCGGCCTTCAATCAGGCAACCACGGATACCTACGCTCAGATCGTTGGATTCTTCGACTGATAGAGCACCTCAAGCCGTCGTGCTGCGGCGCGGTGGCCGGTTACCAGCCTGAAATCAGCTGAAATCCGCCCGGGTTTTGCGCGTCCTGCCCGCCCGGGTCTTCCCTTAGACCTGCCGGCACCGACCGCATATTGGCATAAAACCTGTACCGCCCGTCCTGAACCGCTGCGACCGGCGGACGCCGGGTCGCCTCGAACAGATCATACCCCTCTTTGAGATTTACCCAGAACGCATGCCACGTGTGGCCCTTGCTCTGTTCCAGCTGCTGTGTGGTCGGTCGAAACGGAAACGCTGCAATCGGAAAATCGCGCTGGCCGCTGGTAAAGGCTTCCCGCGCCAGGATAAACAGCTCGGTAATCGCATCATCGGTAATTGCATAGCACCCGGCCGAGCTGCATCCGCCATGTACCATCAGGTGCTTGCCGGTCCGATCGTGGATTTTGTCATAGGCGTTCGGATAGCCCATGTTGAAGGACAGATGATATTTTGAATTCGGGTTCATCTGGCGAGCATTGACGACATAGAACCCTTCCGGCGCCTGCTTGTCGCCCTCTTTGAGCTTGGGACCCAGCTTTCCCGACCAGTTGCAGATCGGATAGGTTCGGAACAGCGTATAGCTGCCGGAGGCATTTTCCAGCCACACTTCCATCTCGTTTTCAAGCTTGAACACCCGGACATAAAGCGGCGCGCCGACCTTGAGGCCACGCGACGCCAGTTCGGCCCTGGTTTCATCCGGCAATGGCGCCATCGACCGGTGCGCGAAACAGGCCGACACCACAAGCGTCAACGCCACCGCGATCGATATCTGCACAAGCCGGCGAATCATCATTCGAACCGTAAGAGATTCCGATTAACAAAATTCTCACAACAACAAACGGCCCGGCCGTGCCGCATATACCGCAACCTTGATACCCAACAGACCCTCGGTTTTAGGCGAGCGCGCCGTGGCAATGCTTGAATTTCTTGCCGGAACCGCACGGGCATTTCTCATTGCGCCCGACTTTGCCCCAGCTCGATGGATCGTCGCCGTCGCCAGCCCGTGACGGATCTCCAAAGGCAAGCGCCGCCAGGTCCATATCGTCTTCACCGGTAAACGGGTCGATGTGATGCGCCTCCATCTCGGGCAGCTCGTCCTCGAACGGCAACCCGGCGCCTTGCGGTTCCTCGGACTTTTCAATACGCATCAGATACGACGTCGTCTCCTCACGCATTTTCGAGATCATGGCCTCAAACAGGGTGAAGCTCTCTGTCTTGTATTCGTTGAGCGGATCGCGCTGTCCGTAGCCGCGCAGCGCCACGGCCTGGCGCAGATGTTCCAGCGTAATCAGATGCTCGCGCCACAACTGATCGAGAATTTGCAATAGAACGCTCTTTTCGACGTCCTCCATGATTTCCGGGCCGATCGATTCACGCTTGGCGGCATAAAGCTCATTGGCCGCCGTGTTGACCCGCTCGCGGATCTCCTCATCGGCAATGCCTTCTTCCTGGGCCCACTCGTCAACCGGAAAATCGATTGCCGTCACATCTCCAAGACGCTGATGCAGATTTTCAATATCCCATTGCTCGGCATAGGCATTGGGCGGGATGTGTGTGGTAATCAGCTGATCGATCACCTCATGACGCATGTCCTCGATGGTCGCGCTGATCTCTTCACCGCGCATGATATCGATCCGCTGTTCGAAGATCACCTTGCGCTGATCGTTCATCACGTCGTCGAATTTCAGGATCTGCTTGCGCGCTTCGTAGTTGTTCCCTTCGACCTTCTGCTGGGCCTTTGCCAGCGCCTTGTTGATCCATGGGTGGACAATCGCTTCGCCTTCCTGCAGGCCAAGTTTCTGCAGCATCGAGTCCATTCGCTCCGACCCGAAGATGCGCATCAGGTCGTCATCGAGCGACAGATAGAACCGCGAATGCCCTGGATCGCCCTGGCGGCCCGAGCGGCCCCTGAGCTGATTGTCGATCCGCCGGCTTTCATGGCGTTCAGTCCCGATCACTGACAGCCCGCCGGCGGCAAGCACCTTTTCGCGCTGGACCGCAATCTCTGCCGTGATTTCTTCGATCCGCTTGGCGCGCTTTTTCTCGTCCGTGACATCTTCAAGCTCGGTCGCAATGCGCATATCGGCATTGCCGCCCAGCTGAATGTCGGTGCCGCGGCCCGCCATATTGGTGGCAATGGTCACCGCGCCGGCCTGACCGGCCTGGCCGATGATCTGGGCTTCTTGCTCGTGATATCGGGCATTGAGAACATTGTGCGGAATGTTCTTCAGTTTCAGCAGTTCCGACAGCATCTCGGACTTTTCGATCGATGTCGTCCCGACCAGAACCGGCTGCCCACGGCCAAGGGACTCCTCAATTCGGGCGACAATCGCATCGTTCTTCTCGCGCGCCGTGCGATACACCTCATCATCGTCGTCGATACGCGATACCGGCACATTGGTCGGGATTTCGACCACATCGAGCTTGTAGATATCCATGAACTCATCGGCTTCGGTCGCCGCCGTGCCGGTCATGCCGGCAAGTTTCTCATAGAGCCGGAAATAGTTCTGGAAGGTGATCGAGGCCAGCGTCTGGTTCTCCGGCTGGATCGCCACATGCTCCTTGGCCTCGAGCGCCTGGTGCTGACCTTCCGAATAGCGCCGGCCGGGCATCATGCGGCCGGTGAATTCATCGATGATGACAACCTCATCGTCCTTGACGATATAGTCCTTGTCGCGCGTGAACATGATGTGCGCACGCAGCGCCTGGTTGACGTGATGCACCAGGGAAACGTTCTCCAGATCATACAGCGAGTCACCCTGCAGCATCCCGGCATCCTTGAGGATCTGCTCGACATGCTCGTTGCCGGTCTCGGTCAACGTCACGGCGCGCTGCTTTTCATCGTGCTCGTAATCCTCAGCCGTCAGCTGGGGGATAAACTCATCGATCTGGGTGTACAGATCGGAGCGATCCTCGATGGCGCCGGAAATAATCAGCGGCGTACGCGCTTCATCGATCAGAATGGAATCGACCTCATCGACGATCGCAAAGTGATGCCCGCGCTGCACCATCTCGGCGAGATGGTACTTCATGTTGTCACGAAGATAGTCAAACCCCAGTTCGTTGTTGGTCCCATAGGTTACGTCGCACGCATAGGCCTCGCGCCGCTCTTCATCATCTATGCCGTGCACGATGGTTCCGGTCGTCAGGCCGAGGAATCCGAACACCTGGCCCATCCATGCGGCATCACGCGTTGCCAGATAGTCGTTTACCGTCACCACGTGTACGCCGCGCATCGCCAGCGAATTCAGGTAGACCGGCAGCGTGGCGACCAGGGTCTTGCCTTCACCGGTCTTCATTTCCGCTATGCCGCTGTCGTTCAGCACCATGCCGCCGATCAACTGCACATCGAAGTGCCGCTGGCCGAGTGTCCGCTTGGCCGCCTCGCGAACCGTTGCAAATGCTGGCACCAGAAGGTCTTCCAGCGTCTTGCCGTCCTGAAACTGCTGGCGCAGCATGTCGGTGCGCTCGCGCAGCTGCGCATCACTGAGCTGTTCGATCTCCGGCTCGAGCGCGTTGATCGCATCGACTCTGGATTGATATGCTTTAACTTTGCGATCGTTTGCATTGCCGAAGAATTTCGAGGCAACTTTGCCTAATCCAAGCATGAACGGCCTTCCTTGGGCGAGGGTGGCGATCCGGACGTTATCCGCCGCGTCCGGACCCCTAATTAATGAACGGCATCTGATCTGGCACCGTGATTCAATATTGCTTTTTAGTCAACTTGCCAGCCGGGAGCAATTGGTGGATCGCGCTGGGATTGAAATCAGCTCCAGCGACGTTTATTCAAATGGTGATCCAATCGTTGTCGTTCAACGACAAAAAGGGTAATCATAGCGCCTGTAATTGCATAGCAGGCAGGCCATGGCTCTTGAATCGCCGTCGAATTAAGACCATTGTCCGCTGAATATTCAGGGCGGATCGCTGCGGTGTTCGATCAAGGCTTATTATTGCCGGATTCGGTCGGCATTGAGCGTCTGATATAGACATCATAACGCGACAGGTTCGCCGAGAACCGTATGGACAGCACGTGAAGAAAACCATGAATTTGCGCACGATCACTTTGTTTGCCGCCCTTGTTGGCGGCGGCGCACTTGCCGGCTACGCCTCTGCCCAGCAGGCCGCCGAAGAAGGCAACGTCGCCGTGACGGTCAACGGACACAAGATCACGGCCGCCGAGGTTTCACTCGCAGCCGACGACATCCTGCCACAAATCGGCGAAATTCCGCCGAACTTGAGATATGCATTCGTCGTTGAATACCTCGTTGAACGCCACCTCCTGGCACAGGAAGCCGTGCGCGAGAAGCTGATCGAGAGCGACGAGTACAAAAAGCGCATCCGGTTCTATCAGGCCAAGGCATTGCGCGATGCCCTGTTCGCCAAGAACATCGTTCCCAAGATCACCGAAGAAGTGATCAAGGCCGAATATGAGAAACAAAAGGCGAAAATTCCCGCCGAGCCGCGCGCCCGCGCCCGCCATATTCTGGTTGGCACCGAAGCCGAGGCCAAGGATATCGCCGACCGTTTGGGCAAAGGCGCCAACTTTGAGGAACTGGCCAAGAAGTACAGCACCGACGGCTCCAAGGACTTTGGCGGCGACCTTGGCTATTTCACCGAGGCAGAAATGGTACCGGCCTTCTCAAAGGCCGTGTTTGCGCTGAAGAAAGGCGAGACCTCAGGTCCTGTCAAGACCGACTACGGCTGGCACATCATAAAGCTGGAAGACCTTCAGCAAGGCGGCGCGCAACCCTATGAGCGTGTCAAGGAGGCCATCAAGCTTGTGCTGTTGCGCAAAGCGGTGCAGGACAAGGTGCGCAAACTGCGCGAGACCGGAAAGATCGACATCCTTGATCCCGATCTCGTCAAACTTCAGAACCAGGTCAGGGAGCAGCAGAAAAAGCTGCTGAAAAAACAGGAACAGGGCAGCGGCAAGTCCGACAAGCAATAAACGGCAACGACGGCATGACAGCGCGCTCTCCACTGGCCCCGCGGAGCCAACCACGACTGCCGGCATTGAGCGGCGTTCGCCTCGCGGTGTGTGAAACCGGCATCAAATACAAGAACCGTCCCGATCTCATGGTCGCCCTGCTCGACCCCGGCACCACGATCGCCGGCGTTTTGACCCGCTCAAGAACCCGGTCCGCCCCGGTTGACCTGTGCGCTGAAAATCTGAAAACCGGTTCGGCCCGGGCCATCATCGTCAATGCCGGTAACGCCAATGCCTTCACCGGCCGGCACGGCATCAAAACCGTTGCAACGACTGTCAAGGCGGCGGCAAAGGCTTTCGATTGCAAGCCGGATGAGGTCTTTGTCGCCTCGACCGGCGTGATCGGCGAACCGCTCGATCCGGGCGCAATTGTCGGCGCCTTTGCGGCACTTGGCGCAGAAGCCGGACCCGGCCGCTGGCGTGATGCGGCCGCGGCCATCATGACGACCGATACTTTCCCGAAGTCGGCAACCGCCACCGCCAAAATCGGCTCGAGAACCGTCACCATCAACGGTATCGCCAAGGGCTCGGGCATGATTGCGCCGGACATGGCGACCATGCTGTCGTTCATTTTTACCGATGCCGCCCTGCCGCCGGGCATTTTGCAAAAGCTGCTCAGCCGGGCCGCTGCCACCAGCTTCAATGCCATCACCGTCGACAGTGACACATCCACGTCCGATACGGTCTTGCTGTGTGCCACCGGCGCCAGGAAGGACCGCCTGCAGAACCTGCGCAGTCCGGGCGATGCCCGTTTGAAATCCTTCACCAAGGCGCTCAATCAGGTGATGCGCGAGCTTGCCCATCTCGTTGTGCGTGACGGCGAAGGCGCCGAAAAGCTCATTTCGATCACGGTCAAGGGCGCCGCAAGCGAGCCGGCCGCCCGCCGGATCGGCATGGCGATTGCCAACTCACCGCTGGTCAAGACCGCGATTGCCGGGGAAGACGCCAACTGGGGCCGCATCGTCATGGCAGTCGGCAAATCCGGCGAGGAGGCCAACCGCGACAAGCTGTCGATCTGGATCGGCGGCCAGCGGGTCGCCCGTGGCGGCATGGCCGATCCGAAATACCGCGAAGCCCAGATCACCAAACACATGCGCAGCCGCGAGATCGACATCATCGTCGATGTCGGCGTCGGCAAATCCAGCTTCACGGTATGGACCTGCGACCTCACCCACCGCTACATCGAAATCAACGCGGACTATCGCAGTTAGGGTGAGACGCAGTCTTCAGTCGCTCTTTGCCCGTAGGCCGATGGTCCCACACACGAAAAAGTAACCCCTTGCGGAAATGTTCACTTGTCAGGAGGTCTCTACTCCGGCAGCGATGTTTCGGGATTTTCACGGCCTAGAATGCGGACGATCAGCACCACATCATCGTCTAGCTTTTAGTAGATGGAATGCGCCCGATAAACGCTCCGGTGGTAGCCTTGGCGAATGTGGTCAACCGCCTGGTAAAGACCGGGCTGAGCAGCTAACCGGCCAAATTGCTCCTTCAGGCCATTCTGGTAATCCAGTGCCTGCGCCAACCCAAATCGATCAATGCCAAAGCCAAATATGTTCTCAAAATCCTGGTCGGCAGCCTGGGTTAGTTTATAGTGTGCCATTCTTGCGC
>JABDJG010000275.1 GCA_013002595.1 Hyphomicrobiales bacterium
GGTATGTGCACTTCGTTGATGACAGCACCGAAGCGCGCGGGGTGATCCGGCGCAATGCCGATACCCTTGGTGAGATCGGCCGCTGCAAGATCTGGCGGCGCGATGTTGCCCGGCTTGGACCGTGTGCGCCACTGCCGCCGTTTGATCTGGTGTTTATCGACCCACCCTATGGCAAGGGACTTGGGGAACGGGCACTTGGCGTCATTGTTGACGGCGGTTGGCTGAACGGTGAGGCTATCGTCGTGCTTGAAGAAAGCGCGCGCGAGGAGATCGAGGTGCCGGCGGGTTTCGAGGCGGTAAGCGTCAGGACCTACGGCGATACCCAGGTGATTATCTTGAAGGCCGGCCCGACATGCCCGTAAGACTGTCTGTCATCTCATCGGCGCTGACCGCGGTTCTGGTCGGTTTTGGCGGCTCGGTGGCGATCGTTCTGGCCGCCGCACAGGCGGTCGGTGCAACCGGCGGACAGACCTCGTCATGGGTTGCCGCCCTGTGCCTGGCGATGGCCGGGACCAGCGCCGTGCTCGGCTTTATGCACCGGATGCCGATGGTGACGGCCTGGTCGACGCCGGGTGCTGCCCTGATTGCCTCGACCAGCGGCATCACCATTGAAGCGGCGGTCGGCGCCTTTGTCGTCTCGGCCGGCCTCATCATCTTTACCGGTCTCATCAAGCCGCTCGGCGAGCTGATCGCGCGCATTCCGGCAACGATTGCATCGGCCATGTTGGCCGGTGTGCTGCTGCAATTCGTAATCGCGATATTTGGCCATCTGACCGAGCTGCCGGCGCTGGTCGTGCCGCTGTTGATCGGGTTCTTTGTCGCCCGGCTCTATGATGCTTCGCTGGCGGTGCTCGGCGTCCTGGCCGCCGGCATCGCGCTGACCTTTGCGCTTGGTCTCAATACACCGATCAACGGGGCGCTCGGGCTGTCGCAGTTCGAATTGATCACACCGGCATTCGACAGCGCCGTTCTGATCGGCCTTGCCGTGCCACTCTATATCGTCACCATGGCGTCGCAAAACCTGCCCGGCTTTGCCGTGTTGCGGGCAGCGGGATACGAGCCGCCGGTGCGCTCGGCACTGCTGGTCACCGGCATTGCCTCGCTGGTGACCGCGCCGTTCGGTGCGCACACATCCAATATGGCAGCAATCACGGCGGCGATCTGCACCGGTCCGGATACGCATCCCGACCCGGCAAAGCGCTGGACGGCCAGCCTGTTCTACGGGTTCTTCTACCTGCTGCTGGCGCTGTTCGGCGCTGCCCTCATTGCCCTCATGCTGGCGATGCCGTCCGCCTTCATAGCAACGGTGGCGGGACTGGCGCTGCTTGGACCCCTCACCGGAGCACTGGCGGCGGCAATGAAGGAACCAGCGGGGCATGTGCCGGCGGTGGTGACGTTCGTGGTGACGGCGTCGGGCCTGACGGTCGCCGGAATTGGCTCGGCGTTCTGGGGTCTGGCGGCCGGGCTGGCAGTGCTGGGGCTCGGCGCGGCTGCAGGCCGGTCGAAGGGCAGTTCGTAACCGATTTCACTTGCGCCCGAACAGCCGCTCAATGTCGCCCAGTTTCAGTTCCACATAGGTCGGGCGGCCGTGGTTGCACTGGCCGGAATGGGGGGTGGCCTCCATATCGCGCAGGAGCTGGTTCATTTCATCGGGCTTGAGGCGCCGGCCGGAGCGAACCGAGCCGTAGCAGGCCATGGTGGCCAGGACATGATCGATGCGTTCTTCAAGGCCGGTCGTCTGATCGAGGGCGGCAAGCTCATCAGCCAGATCCTTGACCAGGTTTGCGATGTTCGAGCCGGCGATGAGAGCCGGGACTTCGCGCACGACGACGGCGGCGGGGCCGAAGGCCTCGAGCACAAGGCCGGAGGCGGCAAGATCGTCCGCGGCCGCAGCGAGACGCTCGGCAGAGGCTGCATCCAGATCGATGACCTCGGGCACCAGCAGCGGCTGGGTCGCGATCCCATCACGCTCGCGGGCGGTCTTCATGCGCTCATAAACGAGGCGTTCGTGGGCGGCATGCTGGTCAACGATGACGATCCCATCGCGGGTCTGGGCAAGGATGTAGTTTTCGTGAAACTGGGTACGGGCGGCGCCAAGCGGGCTGTCGATCGCATCGTCTGCAGCGGGTTCTGCGCGGGCATCGGCACCAACGGTGCCAAAGCCGGCGAAAGCTTCAGCCGGTTCGGCAAAGCCCGATGGCGACTGTGCGGCATAGCCGGCAGCCCGGTCGCCATAGTTCGGGCGGATCGGCATCTGGCGGCGGAAGGCATCGACGGTGTCGCGGGCAACGGTTGAAGAGGCCAGGTGGCCGGCGCCGGTGAGCGCCGCTCGCAGGCCGGAGACGATCAGGCCGCGCACGGCCTGGCTGTCACGGAAGCGGACTTCGGCCTTGGCCGGATGGACGTTCACATCAACCTCTTCCGGCGGGCAGATGATATAGAGCGCGACAGCCGGGTGACGGCCACGCATCAGGAAATCGGCATAGGCACCGCGCACGGCGCCGGCGAGCAGCTTGTCGCGGACCGGGCGGCCGTTGACGAATATGTATTGCATGTTGGCCTGGCCACGTGAAAACGTCGGCAGACCAGCATAACCTTCCAGGCGCACCGCCTCGCGGCGATGATCGACCTGAACGGCATTGTCCATGAAGTCGCGGCCCATGACGTCACAAAGCCTTTCCTCCTGGCTGCCGGCCGGCAGATCAAGCGTGCGGCGGCCATCGCTGGTCAGCGTGAAGGCGATAGCCGGATGGGCCATGGCGAGTCGGCGCAGCACAGCGGCCGTTTCCATGGTCTCGGCACGTTCCGACTTAAGGAACTTCAGACGCGCCGGAACGGCATAGAACAGGTCGCGGACCTCGATCGTGGCGCCTTTTGCATGGGCGGCCGGGCGAAAGGCCGTGTGGCGGCCACCTTCGATGCGGATTTCGTGGGCCTCGTCGGCGTCACGCCAGCGCGAGATGATGGCGAGCCGGCTGACCGAGCCGATCGAGGGCAGCGCCTCACCGCGAAACCCCAAGGTTTCGATGCGAACCAGCTCATCGTCCTGCAGCTTTGAGGTGGCATGGCGTTCAACGGCAACCTTCAACTCTTCGGCGGTCATGCCGCAACCATCATCGATAACACGGATCAGGCTGCGGCCACCGGCCTGGATAGCAACATCGATCGCCTGCCCGCCCGCATCAATGGCGTTTTCGACCAGTTCCTTGACGACGCTCGACGGGCGTTCGATCACTTCGCCGGCGGCGATGCGATTGACCGTTCCCTCCGATAGCCGTCTGATCCTCATTGTCGTTGTCACATTGTTGCGAGGTACTCGCGGGTCAGTACCTTGGATTCCTCAACCGCCGGCTGGTCGAACGGGTCGATCTTCATCATCAGCCCGGTGATGATGGTTTCCAGCATGAAATGCATCAAAAGGGCGCCCATTGTCGTTTCATCGAGCGTGTCGATCGTCAGCGTGCGCACCGGGCGGCCGTTGCGGGCGTAGGTCTCTGCCGTGGCACGCTGCTGGCAGTCGGTCAGATCGCCAATGGTGCGGCCGGCCAGGTAGCCAATCAGAGGATCGGTGCGGTAGCTTTCAGGAATCTGAGGGCCGCTGCCAGCGGTCTGCAGCATGATGATGTTGAGCAATTTGTCCGGCGGGCCGCCGAGAAACAATTGCATCTGGGAATGCTGGTCGACCGGGCCTGCGGCAGCAACCGGCTGGGTGCCCCTGCCTTTTTTACCGAGGCTCTCGGCCCAAAGCTGCTGGTACCAGTTCGAAAACAGCCGCAAGCGATCGCTATAGGGCATCATGATAGACGTTGTGAGCCCATGGCGCTCGGTGAGAGCATGGATCACTGCAGCCCCAACCGCCGGTGCGACGGTCGCGGCATCGGCGCCATCAAGTATTGGCTGGAGGACATCGGCTGCACCGCTGCGCAAGGCGCCCGGATCAAGACCGAGCATCATCGAGGGCAACATGCCCACGTTCGACAGGGCCGAAAAACGGCCACCTATATCAGGATCGTGATCGAGCACCACAAGGTTATGCATCTCAGCCAGTCGGCGCATGGCGTTGTCTGAAGCATTGCCCGGCGACGACAGTATGACCAGGTGCTGGCGCATGTTCCAATCGAGGCCGGCCTGTTTGAGCGCCTCGATGACGGCAATCGTCTGAACCAGGGTTTCTGGGGTGCCGCCGGACTTCGAGATCGAGACAAAGCGGGTGGTTTTCGGATCGAACCGGCGCAAGGCGAGATCGAGGGTCTCACCGTCCAGATTGTCGAAAAAGTGAATTTTGTGGGCGCTAAGAGGGCCGGTACGCGGCCGGGGGCCGGGCACCTGGTATCCAGCCAGCTGGGCGAGCGCCTGGCCGCCAAGGCTGGAGCCGCCGGTCCCGAACAGAACGACGTCGCTGGCGCCACGCGTCAACAACTCGGCCGCTGTGGCGCAGGCCGCCAGGTCGTCGCGCTTTTCCGGCAGATGCAGCAGCGGCAGGGTGTTGCCGGCATACATTTGCCGGATTTCAGACAAGGCCGCCTCAGCCTCGCCCAGGGCCGCATCGAGCTCACCCTGTTTGAGGCCAACGTCTCCAATCACTGATGCCATGCACCGCGATACATCGTGTTGATAGGGCATGGTTACTCCCTGATACCATTCGCCAAGGAGTTTAGGACGATTCAGCCACTTGTGCCGTCTGATTTAACGCCTTTTGGCTTGCCGACAATGGTTATCACCAGACTATCTCCGGAAATGATACGCTTGGCGACATTCCTGACGTCTTCCAGTGTGACGGCGTTGACAAGATCGTTGCGTTTCACGACATAGTCGATACCCAGATTCTGGCGCTGGATGCCCAGCAACTGGCCGGCGATCTTGCGGCTGTTGTCGAACCTGAGGGCGTAGGAACCGGTGAGGTAGGTCTTGGCCTCGGCAAGTTCCTGTGCTGTCGGACCGTCCAGCGCCATCTTGTTGAGCGCCTCACGGATCACGTCGATCGTCTCGGAAACGCGTTCATTGACAGTTGCGGCTCCACCAAAGAAAACGCCGCCTTGATCGAGCGGGTAGAAGGTTGAGTAAACGCTGTAGCTGAGGCCGCGTTTTTCGCGCACCTCATCGGTCAGCCTGGAGCCGAAACCGCCACCGCCGAGAATGTGGTTCATGACATAAGCATTCATGAAGTCGGGATCGTCGCGCTTGATGCCGATATGGCCGAAGCGGATGGCGCTTTGCGGCAAATCGCGTTCAATAACGGCGATTTGCGGATCCGTCTTGATGGACGGCACCGGAATTATCGGCATGTTGGACTTTTGCGGCAACGTGCCGAAGGTCTCGTCCAGCAGCCGTTTGAGGGTCGCCTCATCAATGTCGCCGACAACGCTGATCAGCAGATTGTCGCGCGCAAACAGGCGCTTGACCAGGTCCTTCATATCAGCGCCGGTGATCGCTTTCAGACCATCCGCCGAACCCTTGATGGGCCGGGCGTAGGGGTGGTCACCGAACATCAGGCCCATCCAGCGGCTACCGACGATCGTTTCGGGATCCTTGGCGTCCTCGCGCAAAGACAGGGCGATTTGGCCACGCACACGATTGAGTGGTGCATCGTCAAAGCGCGGTGACGTCAGCGCCAGACGCAGCATGTCGAAGGCGGCATCGCGATTGACAGTCAGCGTTTGCAGCGAGCCGGAGAAGGCCTCGCGCTCGGCACTGAACGACAGGCGCATGTTCAGCTGTTTGACCTGCTTCTGGAAGTCCGCCGACGTCATATCGCCAGCGCCTTCATCCAGCATGCCGGACAAAAAGTAGGCCAGACCCGCTTTATCGGCAGGATCGGCCGCACTGCCGCCCTTGAAGGAGAACCGCACCGCAAAGAGCGGAATGGTGTGATCCTCGGACAACCAGGCCGAGATGCCGCCGGGCGATGTGACCTTGCGAACCTCCAGCGCCTTTGCCGGCGCCGGATTGATGACGATGAGCACCATGAGGCACAAGCCCGACAGGAAACCGATGGCTGCATTTACCGTGTTGGAGTTCATGGAAGCTGTCCTATCAATTTTGTGCAGTGCCGGCCGTTTCGGCCTTCTGGAGCAGGACACCCGTCACTGAGCGCTTGATGGCAAAGGCCTCGCGCGCGGCTGCGTTAACGTCATCCACAGTAATATTCTCGATCGTTTTGGACCAGTTCAAAACATCGTCCACGGTCTTGCCGGTGGTCAGCGCCGAACCGAACAGATAGGCAAGCTGAAACTGACTGTCCAGCGCATAGACAGTAGAGGCGATAAGCGCGCTCTTGGCCAGATCGAGCTCTTCCTGGGTGATACCGCCTTTCACCAGCTCAGCAAGGACACCATCAAGTGCCGCTTCGACCTTGGCAACGGATCCGCCGGCGGATGGTGCGGCATAGACGCCGATGGTTCCATTATCGAGACTGTCGCCATCGTACCAGGCGCCGGCAAAAGATGCCTGTCTTTGCTCGACAACCAGTTTGCGGTAAAGCCGGCTGGTCGGGCCGCTGCCCAATATAGTGGACAGAATTTCCAGCGCATGACCCCTGCCGGCTATTGCTGAGCCGTAGTTGTGGGTCAGGTAGCTGCGTTGGACAAACGGGTTTGCGGCCCGGTCATCGATCATCTTGATGCGCCGGGCGGCCAATGGCTCAGGCTCGGGCGTGCGCATGCGCGGCCCCGGGTCGGCGGTGTTCTTCAAGGGCGCGAAGTGCTTGCCGACAAGTTTGCGCACTTCATCAACCGTGACATCACCGGCAACAACCAGGATGGCATTCTGTGGCGTGTAGTACTTGCGATAAAAAGCGATGGCGTCTTCGCGCGTCAGGTTCTTGACATCACTCATCCAGCCGATCACCGGCTTGCGGTAGGGATGGGCGATATAAAGCGCAGCCGACATTTGCTCGGACAACAGGCTGGAGGGGTCATTGTCGGTGCGCGAGCGGCGCTCTTCCTGGACGACGGCCTTTTCCGGGGTAATGTCATTGTCGGTCAGCCGCAGATTGACCATGCGGTCGGCCTCAAGGCCCATTACGAGGTCGAGCCGGTCCTTGGCAATGCGCTGATAATAGGCGGTAAAATCATGGGTGGTGAAGGCGTTGTCCTGACCGCCATTGCGGCGCACGATCTTTGAAAATTCACCGGGCGCCAGCTTGTCGGTGCCCTTGAACAGGAGGTGCTCAAGGAAATGGGCAATGCCGGCCTTTCCGACCGGCTCATCGGCGGCGCCAACCCGGTACCAGACCATATTGGTGACCACGGGCGCGCGGTGATCGGGGATCACCACCACCTGCATGCCGTTATCAAGTTTGAAATGGGTTACATCGACATTCAATGCTGCAGCCGTGTTTGCGGCCGCGATCGTCAGGCAGGCAGCGAGTAGTATTTTCAGCGATATGCCCGACCGTTTGAGCTGGTTTAACTTGTCAGCAAAATCCTTCAATACCCGTATTCCTTTCAGATTAACGCCCTTCCGACCTAATGGTGGCGGAAACTGACTGAATCCCCGGCAAATTACCAATAAAACTTTTGTAATAATTCAACAGCGCCACGATGGTGGCGCAATAGGGCCAACTGGCCCGAACACCGCTAACGCACAGCTATTCCCAAACCACACTTCGGGAGTTGAAGACCGAACCGTAGTTCGGATTCTTTTCGCGTTCCTTGGCAATCTTGTACTTGCGAAGGTCGTTGATCAATTCGCTCTTGGTCTTCGGGCGGCCGTCGGGGTGGACCTTGGAGATACCCAGCTTGTCATAGACATCGGGAGCGGCCGGTGTCTGGTCTATGACCGGCGCCTGCGGCGTGGCGGCGGTCAGCTTTTGAGGCTCGGGCGCGGGCGCAGAAACCTGGGGAACCTGGCTCGGGTCCACGGATCCGTATTGCGGCGGTGCGGCGGTAACTTTCTGGCCTGCCAGCAGGTTGCTTGGTTGCGGCGGTGCGGCGGCGGCCGACTGGGTTTGTGTGCCTGACGGCGGGCGCAGTTGCAGGCTCGGTGGCATCGACAGCGATTGGTTGGCCTGAACCTGGGTTTCATCGGGCGAATATTTGCCATAACCCATGGTTTCCTTGAAATCGCCCGAGCCGCAGCCCGTTAGCGCGGTCGTAGCAACAATCACTGTCAAAAATCGATACCGGGTGTGCGACACGCGGAAATCCCCTCAGTTCTACTCTACATATTTTACAGGTCTGCCAGTGCTTTAGGGCAAAAGCAAGGCTCCTTCAGAGTTGTGATGCCGACCTGTCCTCTACCCAACTTTCGTATAATAGCACACCAACCCCGGCAACAATAGCGACATCGGCGATGTTGAATATGTACCAGCTGTAGCCGAAGGCGTGCAGCAGGAAAAAGTCGGCAACGGCTGAATGAATGATCCGGTCAAGTGCATTGGCGAGCGCGCCGCCGATCACCAGACCAAGCCCGGCGCCGGTCAATGGGCGTACCGTGCGGGCCAGCCAGACCCACAATACAGCGGAAATAACAACCGACAGGGCAACCAGTGCATAGCGGCCAAGTTCGCTGTTCTGGGCGAACAGCCCGTAACTGATGCCCTTGTTCCAGCCGATGACGAGATCGAGAAACGGTGTGACCGTAACCCGGCCTTTGGCCTCGATATCGAAGGGACCGAGCATCCACCATTTGTGCGCCTGGTCGAGGACGAAGGCGAGGACCGCCATCGACAGTCCGAGCCGTGAAAGCGGCCCCCAGGCTTTGAGACGGGCGTTCATCAACCTGCCAAGTTCGCCCGGTCCCACTCGCGCACGGCCTCAGCATCGCGCGGCGTGATGTCGGGGAACTCAGGATCGGCGCCAACATCGGCGGTAACCTTCCAGGAGCGGGCGCATTTCGTGCCCACGGCCAGGGCCGGCACAACCGCAACACCGCTGACCTCCTCGAGGCGGAATGCGTCCTTGGGGCCTTCGCCGGCTTCCAGTCTTGCATCCGATGTGATGGCGATCTCGGCCAGGTCGATGCCCGCCATGGCGTCCATGAGGGCCTGATCGGTGACATGAACGATCGGGGCGGCTTCGAGCGAGGAGCCGATGCGCTTTTCGCGGCGCTCGATTTCGAGCGCACCAGTGACGGCGGAACGGACCTTTCTGACCTTGGCCCATTTGGCGGCAAGGGCATTGTCGCTCCAGGCCGGATCGGAGACAGCGAACTGCTGCAGATGCACCGAGCCTGCCTCATCGGGGTAACGGGTCTGCCAGACCTCTTCGGCGGTGAAGCACAGCATCGGCGCCAGCCAGGTGGTCAGGCAGTGGAACAGATGATCCATCACCGTGCGGCAGGCGCGGCGCCGCGCCGAGCTGAGCGGATCGCAGTACAGCACATCCTTCCTGATGTCGAAATAGAACGAGGACAGATCGACGGTCATGAAGTTCAACAGCGCGGCGGCGGCGCGTTTGAAATCATAGGTTTCATAGGCCTTCACAACCGTGGCCCCGGTCTCACCGAGGCGATGCAGGATATAGCGCTCAAGCTCGGGCATGTCGGCAGGCGCGACACGCTCATCATCGCTGAAGCCGCCGAGCGCGCCCAGCATATAGCGCAGCGTGTTGCGCAGCTTGCGGTACGCGTCCGAATTGCTCTTGAGGATTTCGGGGCCGACGCGCAGGTCGTCGGCATAATCGGACGTCATCACCCATAGACGCAGGATATCGGCGCCGGACTGTTTGATGACATCCTGCGGCGTAACGTTGTTGCCAAGCGACTTCGACATCTTACGGCCATCCTCGGCCATTACGAAGCCATGCGTCAGCACGATGTCATAGGGCGCACGGCCGCGGGTGCCACAGCTTTCGAGCAGCGATGAATGGAACCAGCCGCGGTGCTGGTCGGAACCTTCCAGGTACATGACGCTGTCCGGGCCGCCATCGATTTTGCGGTTGGTCTTCAGATCGTCGCGCTGTTCCAGGCAGAAAGCATGGGTCGAACCTGAATCGAACCAGACATCGAGAATATCCATGACCTGCTGCCAATCGTCAGGATTGTGGTCGTTGCCCAGGAAGCGTTCCTTGGCGCCATCGGCAAACCAAGCATCGGCGCCTTCTTCCTTGAAGGCCTCAAAGATGCGGGCGTTGACCGCTTCGTCCTTGAGCACCTCGCCGTCGGCATTGGCAAAGACGGCAATCGGCACGCCCCAGGCGCGCTGGCGCGACAGAACCCAGTCGGGCCGGTCGGTGATCATGCCGCCCAAGCGGTTCTGGCCGGCCTTGGGCACGAACTGGGTATCGGCGATGGCCTTGAGCGCACGGGCGCGCAAGGTGTCGCCCTCACCTGCAATGTCGCGGTCCATGTAAACGAACCACTGCGGCGTGTTGCGGAAGATGACTGGTTTCTTGGAGCGCCATGAATGCGGGTACTGGTGTTTGAAACGGCCGCGGGCAAGCAGGTTGCCGGCTTCGATCAGCGCGGTGATGACCGCCTGGTTGGCATCGCCCTTCTTGCCCTTGTCATTGATGACGCGCTTGCCTTCAAAGCCCGGCGCATCGGATGTGAAGGCGCCATCGGCATCGACGGTGAACGGGATCGCCGGATCGATACCGCGCGCTTCAAGCGCCCGGGCATTGTCCATCCAGGCTTCAAAGTCCTCGCGGCCGTGGCCGGGGGCGGTGTGGACAAAGCCGGTGCCGTCCTCATCGGTGACGTGATCGCCATCGAGCAAGGGGATATCGAACTGATAGCCGCCAAGGCCAGCGGCCCGCAAAGGATGGGCGCAGGTGACGGTTGCCAGTTCGTCCGCAGTGACAGCACGCAGCTTGGCATATTCCTCAACGCGGACCTGCTTCATCACGACCTCGGCGAGATTGTCGGCAAGGATCAGCTTGTCACCTTTGACGGCCCAGTTTTCGTCGGGCGCAGCGGTTACTTCATACAGGCCGTACTCGACGCGTCTGGCATAGCTGATCGCCCGGTTGCCCGGTATCGTCCACGGTGTCGTGGTCCAGATCAGGACCGGCACGCCATGCAAATCATCCGGTCCGGCGATGACCGGAAACTTCACCCAGACCGTATCGCTCTCATAATCGTGGTATTCGATCTCGGCTTCTGCAAGCGCGGTCTTTTCTACCACCGACCACATGATCGGCTTGGAGCCGCGGTAGAGCTGGCCGGACATGGCGAACTTGATCAATTCCGCTGCGATGATTGCCTCGGCCTCAAGCGCCATGGTCAGATAGGGGTCCTTGAAATCACCGGTCACGCCGAGGCGCTCGAATACCTCGGTCTGGACCTTGACCCAGTGTTCGGCGAACTCGCGGCACTCGGCGCGGAATTCGTTGACCGGAACCTCGTCCTTGTTCTTGCCCTGGGCGCGGTACTGTTCCTCGATCTTCCATTCGATCGGCAGGCCGTGGCAATCCCAGCCCGGCACGTAGTTCGAGTCATAGCCCATCATCTGGCGCGAGCGGGTGACGACGTCTTTGAGGATCTTGTTGAGGGCATGGCCGATGTGCAAATGGCCGTTGGCATACGGCGGGCCGTCATGCAAGATGAAGCGGTCGCGGCCCTTTGCATCATCGCGCAGGCGGCGGTACAGCCCCATTTTTTCCCATTTTTCGAGGATCTCCGGCTCTTTTTTCGGCAGGCCGGCCTTCATGGGGAATTCTGTTTTCGGCAGAAACAGGGTCTCGCGGTAATCGCGGCCCGAAGTGGTGTCGTTCATCTGATCAAGTGCCTGGAATCGGTTGTGAACACTTTGCCCTTCAAGTGTGCCCGCGCTTGTAGCAGGCAAAGGCATACGAATAAAGCGGCGAGACGCCGCCTTTGAGCCACGCGCTCAACGCGCGGCGGGGCTAATTCGTATGAGCTGGTCCATCAACATGGCGCGGGGGATAGCACGAGTTCGGTGAACAACTCAATAACCAATCACGCATTGAGGGCTTGACAATACAACTACAACTCTAGTTATATCGTTTTATGAAGCATGATCACGCTCATATTGGCGCTGCTGCCGGTCTTGAAATCGAAGAGGCTGCGCAAGGCTTTGCCGCCGTCGGGTCCGAGGCACGGCTGCAGGTCGTGCTGGCGCTGGTCAGGGCCGGCGATCCGGGGCTGAGCGTCGGGGCCATTCAGGAACGTGTCGATATGCCGGCCTCAACGCTGGCGCATCATATCAGGTTTCTGGCCGCCGCCGGGCTGATCGAGCAGGAAAAGCAAGGCCGTGAGCTGATCAACCGGGCCAATTTCGGCCGGATGCAGGCGCTGGCGCACTATCTGCTCAGCGAGTGCTGCGCGGACCTGACCGAGGTAAAGACATGAGCGATGTAACCCTTGATCTGATCCGCAGATCTGCAACCCGTGTCGACCGGGCCTGGCTGGTATCGCTGAGCATTATCGCCGTGCTGGCGCTGGCCGATGCCGCGCAGGTGATGCCGACGGTACAGTTCACCGCCGAGCAACTGCTCAACACCGCGCCCTATGTGCTGTTTGCCGTTCTGACTGTTGCCTACCTGAAGGCAAGCGGCGCCGAAACCATCGTTGCCAGGGCGTTCGAGGGACGTGAGGTGCGGATGATCATTCTGGCGGCCTTGTTTGGCGGACTGGCGCCGTTCTGTTCGTGTGAGGTGATCCCATTTGTCGCCGGGCTTCTGGCGCTCGGCACACCCTTGTCGGCAGTGATGGCGTTCTGGCTGGCCTCGCCGCTGATGGATCCGCCGGCATTCCTGATCACGGCCGGCGCACTGGGCTGGTCTTTTGCAGTCGGCAAAACTGTTGCGGCTGTCGGCATGGGGCTGATGGGCGGCTTTGCCATCAAGTTGGCAACGCAGGCCGGCTGGTTCATCAATCCGCTGCAGGCCGATGCCGTGGGCAGTACATGCGGCTGTGGGCCGTCACCGTTCAGCGGCAAGCCGGTGTGGCGCTTCTGGGAAGATCCGGCGCGGCGCACAATCTTTTATGCACAGGCGATCGAGAACGGGCTGTTCCTGTTCAAGTGGCTGACGCTGGCCTACCTGCTGGAAAGCCTGATGATCACGTATATTCCGGCCGAGGCCATCGCCGGTATCGTCGGCGGCAACGGACTCTTGGCGATCATGGCCAGCGCGCTGATCGGGGCACCGGCCTACCTCAATTCCTATGCCGCGCCACCCCTGGTTGCCGGGCTGATGGAACAGGGCATGAGCGCTGGCGGCGGCATGGCCTTCATGGTTGCCGGCGCGGTGAGCTGTATCCCGGCGATGACGGCGGTGTTTGCACTGGTGCGCCGGGCGGTGTTTGTAACTTATGTGGCGCTTGGATTCATCGGCGCGGTTCTGTCCGGAGTGATATTCGGCACACTTGTTGACCTGGCTCTAATTTAAAACGAATCGGCACCGGCCCTTGATCTTCGGACCGGCCTTTGCGAACCTAGTCTCCGCACAATTTTTTAAGACCGGAAAACACCATGAGTGGCTTTTTCAAGCGCCTGTTTGGCGGGGAGTCGGCCGGCGGAGCAGCCGGGCCTCTGGCCGAGCCGGAGATTTACAACGGGTATGTCATACAGCCCGACCCCAAGAATGAAAACGGCCAGTGGCACATCGCCGGGGTGATTACCCGCGAAGGCGCAAGCAATGGTCCCGAGCACCGGTTTATCCGGGCCGACACCTACAGTACGAAGGACGATGCGGATGCCTTCAGCATCCGCAAAGCTAAGCAGATCATCGATGAGCGCGGCGCCGGTCTGTTGCCCGATTGAAGCGGTTCGCTTTCATTCGGCACCGGCCCACTCCCCCGCCCAACCACCC
>JABDJG010000285.1 GCA_013002595.1 Hyphomicrobiales bacterium
GTATTGTTCAACGCCCGGCCCGAACAACGGTTTTTCGAGAGCGACTTCCTGCGGCTTGATCGCCTGTCGTGCCAGTGCTGCTTTTTGAGCCAGCGCCCGCGTATCCTCAAGCTTTTCATCGGCCGCCGGCGGCCGTGCCTGCTGCTCGGCCTGCTCTATCACAAGGAAATAAAAGGCAACCAGTGCTGCAAAGAAACCCAGCACCCCAAGCGCCACCAATCGCGTCCGGTTCGAGTTCAGCACCAGAAAGACCATCAAGAACAGAACCGCAAACAGAAACAACCAACCCATTAAATCACTTCACCTTGTCAGATGGCAAAACATGCCGAAGCCGTACCGTGAATATGGTCCCATTAGGCGTTCACAGCAATACTGATGGTTCATAACTTCCAATTGCGGCAATCCGCCCCTTCTGGCGTATTGCGCCTCTGTGGGGCTTATGTTAGACGTCGACCGGCTCGGCGGGGAACCGTAGCGGCGGGAACAACGTTTCGTGGTATTTCAACAATAAAATCAACCACTTGACCGTAACGTCGCGGCACTATCCGCCTTACAGAACACAACCTGAAGAGAACCTCAAACAGTGACCGCCAACGAACACACAGTTTCAGGCATGCCGGGACGATACGCGACTGCGCTGTTCGAGTTGGCATCTGAAGCAAAATCCGTTGACAAGGTTGCAGGCGATCTCGGCCGGTTCCAGGACCTATTGGACGGCTCCGATGACCTCATGCGCCTGGTCAGAAGCCCGGTTTTCGGCGCCGAAGAACAGATTTCCGCCCTCACCGCCATACTTGCAAAAGCAAAGATCGGCGGGCTTGCAGCCAATTTCATCAAACTGACCGCCACCAATCGGCGGTTGTTTGCTGTGTCAGACATGATCGGCGCCTATCGCGCGCTTGTCGCCAGCGCCCGCGGCGAGGTGACCGCAGAGGTCACATCGGCCGATACGTTGTCGAGCGCTCAGATCAGCAAAATCAAGACCGCACTGAAAGCCGCTGTCGGCCGCGACGTGCAACTGGCCACCAAGGTTGACCCATCAATCCTCGGCGGCCTCATCGTCAAGGTTGGCTCACGCATGGTCGACAATTCACTTCGCACAAAACTACAGAATCTCAAGATTTCGATGAAAGGGGTTGGCTGATGGATATCCGCGCCGCCGAGATTTCCTCCATTCTCAAAAAGCAGATCAAGGATTTCGGCAAGGAAGCCGAAGTCTCCGAAATTGGTCAGGTGCTTTCCGTTGGTGACGGTATCGCCCGCGTTTACGGCCTCGACAACGTGCAGGCCGGTGAACTAGTCGAGTTTCCCGGCGGCATCGCCGGCATGGCGTTGAACCTTGAAGTCGACAACGTCGGCATCGTGATCTTCGGCTCTGACCGTGACATTAAGGAAGGCGATACGGTCAAGCGGACCGGCAACATTGTTGAGGTCCCGGTCGGCAAGGAACTGCTCGGCCGCGTTGTCGACCCGCTCGGCAACCCGCTCGACGGCAAGGGCCCGATCAAGTCCAAACAGCGAGCCCGCGTTGACGTTAAAGCGCCCGGCATCATGCCGCGCAAGTCAGTGCATGAGCCGATGTCGACGGGCCTGAAAGCCATCGATGCACTGATCCCGGTTGGCCGCGGCCAGCGCGAGCTGGTCATTGGTGACCGCCAGACCGGCAAGACCGCCATAATCCTGGATACCATCCTCAACCAGAAGCCGATCCACGTGAACGGTCCTGAAAACGACAAGCTGTACTGCGTTTATGTCGCCTGCGGCCAGAAGCGTTCGACGGTTGCCCAGTTCGTCAAGGTGCTGGAAGAAAACGGCGCTCTGGAATATTCCATCATCGTTGCCGCGACCGCCTCCGATCCGGCACCGCTGCAGTTCCTGGCACCGTTCGCCGGCTGCACCATGGGCGAATATTTCCGCGATAACGGCATGCACGCCCTCATCGGTTATGACGATCTGTCGAAACAGGCCGTTGCCTACCGCCAGATGTCACTGCTGCTGCGCCGCCCGCCTGGACGTGAAGCCTATCCCGGTGACGTATTCTACCTGCATTCCCGCCTTCTGGAGCGCTCGGCCAAGCTGAACGAAGACCATGGCGCCGGCTCCCTGACCGCCCTGCCGGTCATTGAAACGCAGGGCAACGATGTGTCGGCGTTTATTCCGACCAACGTGATTTCGATCACCGACGGCCAGATCTTCCTGGAAACCGACCTGTTCTACCAGGGCATCCGCCCGGCTGTTAACGTCGGCCTGTCGGTGTCGCGCGTCGGCTCGGCCGCCCAGGTCAAGGCCATGAAGCAGGTTGCCGGCAAGATTAAGGGTGAGTTGGCTCAGTACCGCGAGATGGCAGCATTTGCCCAGTTCGGTTCAGACCTAGATGCGGCAACCCAGCGCCTGCTCAACCGCGGTGCCCGGCTCACCGAGCTGCTCAAGCAGCCGCAATTTTCGCCACTCAAGACCGAAGAACAAGTCGCGGTAATCTATGCGGGCGTGAACGGCTATCTCGACAACCTTGAGGTTTCCGCGATCGGTGCTTACGAGGCAGGTCTCCTGCGCCACATGCGCGACAACCACGCCGACATTCTCAACACCATCCGTGACGAGAAGGAATTGACTGACACGACCGACGAAAAACTCAAGGGCGTCGTTGAGAACTTCACCAAATCATTCGCCGCGTAACGATCAATAGCAGTGCAATAAAATAAAAGGACAGGGCATTTTGAATGGCCAGCCTTAAAGATCTCAGAAACCGCATTGCCAGCGTGAAAGCCACGCAGAAGATTACCCGTGCAATGCAGATGGTGGCGGCGGCCAAATTGCGCCGTGCCCAGGAAGCAGCGATTGCCGCCCGGCCCTATTCGCAGCGCATGGCGGCGGTTCTTGCCAACCTGTCGCAAGCCATGGAGGGGCGCGATGATGCATCGCCGCTGATGGCCGGCACCGGCAAGTCCGATACCCATCTTCTGGTTGTGTGTACCGCCGAGCGCGGCCTGTGCGGCGGTTTCAATTCGTCGATCGCCAAGCTGGCCCGTGAACATGCCGACAACCTGATTGGTGAGGGCAAGACGGTAAAGATCCTGTGCGTCGGCAAGAAAGGCTTTGATGCGCTGAAACGTCTGCATGGCAACCGCATCATCGATACCGTCGACCTGCGTGGCGTGCGCCATGTCGGTTTTGCTGACGCGCAAAGGATTGCCGGCCGCGTCCTTGAAATGTTCGACAACGGCGAATTCGACGTCTGCACGTTGTTCTATTCCGAGTTCAAATCAGTCATTTCACAGATCCCGACCGCGCAGCAGATCATTCCGAGTCAGGTCGAAACCGCCGAAGATGCCGAGCCGCTCGATCTTGGCGGTGCGATTTACGACTACGAGCCGGACGAGACCGAAATTCTCGAAACCCTGCTGCCGCGCAATATCGCGGTACAGGTGTTCCGCGCCTTGCTTGAAAATGCCGCTTCCGAACAGGGCGCCCGCATGAGCGCCATGGACAACGCCACCCGTAATGCCGGTGAAATGATCGACAAGCTGACCCTCAACTACAACCGTCAGCGTCAGGCTCAGATCACCAAAGAACTTATCGAAATCATCTCCGGCGCTGAAGCGCTCTAGAGAGTTATGTGAAGGGAAGGACCAGACAAGATGGCCAAAGAACCCGCAAAGAAGACAGCGAAAAAGACCCCAGCCAGGAAAGCCCCGGCAAACAAAGCCTCTGGTGGCGCCGCGACCGGCAAGGTACGCCAGGTCATGGGCGCCGTTGTCGACGTTCAGTTTGAAGGCCACCTGCCGGAAATTCTGAACGCGTTGGAGACCGACAATGGCGGCACCCGGCTGATCCTGGAAGTTGCCCAGCATCTGGGTGAGAACACCGTGCGCACCATCGCCATGGATTCATCGGAAGGTCTGGTCCGCGGGCAACCGGTCACCGACACCGGCGATTCGATCCGCATGCCGGTTGGCGAAGAGACCCTTGGCCGCATCATGAACGTCATCGGCGAGCCGGTTGACAATGCCGGCCCGATCAAGACAAAGTCGACCCGCGCCATTCACCAGGAAGCCCCTGCATTTGTTGAGCAATCGACCGAAGCAGAGATCCTGGTTACGGGCATCAAGGTGGTTGACCTGCTGGCGCCATACGCCAAGGGCGGCAAGATCGGCCTCTT
>JABDJG010000287.1 GCA_013002595.1 Hyphomicrobiales bacterium
CTTGTATAGCAATTATTGCGTTAGGCTTCATCAATATGCACGCCGCTTATGCCGAAACGCTTAGCGAGCTCCCGGCGATAGAGGCAGGAGCCCAGACCCGCGGCGGAGTCGCAAATAATGCGGCAGTTCTGATCGTGAGCAACCTAGCCGATAGCGGACCGGGTTCGTTGCGTGTGGCGGTAGAAAACCAAGGCCCACGGGTGATAGTATTCACAATATCAGGCATCATCAGACTGAAATCCGACCTGCCGATCACTTCGCCGTTCATCACTATCGCCGGACAGACCGCACCTTCACCCGGCATCACAATTCAAGGTGCGAAACTGACCGTGCTGACGCATAATGTGATTTTGCAGCACCTTGCCTTCAGGCCAGGCACCAGCATCGACCCGGAAATCAATCGCAATCGTGATGCCGTCAGCATCGGCAGGTGCGTTGACTGCCGGCAACCGACGCAGGATGTTCGCATAGAGAATATCAGCGCGAGCTGGGCGGTCGACGAGGTCGTCGGGATTTGGGGGAATGGTTTGGTGCGTGTAACTCTGCGCAACTCGATAATTTCCGAAGGACTGAAGGAGGCAGGACATCCAAAAGGCAACCACTCCATGGGCCTGCTGATCGGCCAGCATGTGCAAGGCATTGTTGTTGCCGGCAATCTGTTTGCAAGCAACATGCGCCGAAATCCTGTTATCAGCGCAGGAGCAAGCGTGATCGTGGCAAACAATTTCATCTACAATCCGGGAAGGGCTGCCATTGAATTCTATCCGGGCCCGCTGATCAGGGCATCGTTGATCGGCAACGTTGTCAAACATGGACCGAATTCGAAACCGGACTTAACAGCGATTCAGGCGCCAAAATCATTCCTCAGAAGATCACCCGACGGATTGATTTTTGCCGATGACAATCAATGTTGTGCTGGTGGCACAAATGGCGAAACGGTAGCCACAAATGTACTGTCATTCATCCGCTATGCCCCGGTGAAATCATCCGCTTGGGAAATCAAACCATCAGCCTCGGTTTGGCCGTGGATCAAAAGCCATGCCGGATCCCGGCCGCAGGACCGCGATCTTGTCGATAATCGAATTGTCAATGAAGTTTGGGCGAACTTGGGAAGCATCATTGATAGCCCAGCCGACGCCGGCGCACCTCTCAATTTACCAAGCCGGACTCACGAGCTTGAGCTGCCTAGCAAGCCATTTGCAACTTTGGCAGACTCAATCGACATGCGTCGTATCGAGGCATGGTTGTGTGCAAGGCATCTCGAAGTAGGCGGTCCGCCAACACCGGAATGTCCGCAAGAAATGAACCTCTACAGGGAAAAACTGACGCAATGAGCCCACAACAGTACCGATTTGTTGTTCGACAGAAGCGATGCCGGTCGGTGACCCTGGCCTCAGCGGCTTTGCTGCTTGCTTTACTGGGTGCTGACGTCAGCCAAGCTGCAGGCGAACAGTCAACAGACTCTGGCCAGGTCGCATCGTGCTTTGCACCTGCAAGCGATGGAAATGCCGGTACCGTCGGCCGCAAGTACCTGCTTTCGCCAGGCGACCAACTGCAGATTACGATTTACCAGCGAGAGGACCTTTCGGGCACTCATGAGATTGGCGAAGATGGCATGATCTCGTTGCCATTGTTGGGCCAGGTGCATGCTTCAGGTCGCAGTCTGTCCGAAATGGAGATACAGATAGCTAGGTTGACTGATCAGACTACCGGACGAAATGAGCATGTTAGTATACAGTTGCCGGTCCGGCGGCCAATTTACGTTCTTGGTCTCGTCAACCGGCCGGGGGCGTACCCGTTTGCCACTGATATGATGATCCTGCATGCGGTCGCGCTGGGTGGTGGCTTGTTCAGGCCCGATGCAGGCGCCGGCGGCCTCGTCGGTGTATCACGAGAAAATGGGCGCCTTAGTGAATCCACCCTGCGGCTCAAGCAAAATTTGGCTCTGCGTGCCCGTCTTGAAGCCGAACTGGACGCAAAACCTGATCTGGAGCCACCTCGTCAACTTGTGAAACTTGAAGGCAAGGACGGTGCCCAGCAGTTCATTAGCCGGCAGATACAGATCATGCAGAAACGCGCCGAAGTACGCAAGAAGCAGATTATCAGCCTGCGCGAGACCGCCAAATTGACAAAACAGGAAATCAAAAGCCTTGCCGAACGAGAGGGTTTTATCGTCGATCAGATCAAACTAGCCCTGGAAGAGCTTAAAGCGGCCAACTCGTTGCGAAAAAAAGGATTACTCAGACGTGCAGACCTGTTCACCATTAACAGGGTAATTGCTGGATTGGAATCAGATCGCCGGGCCGTGCAAGCTCGTACCGTGGCTGCCAGGCGCAACTTGCTGGAAACCGAAGGGCGCATAAATCTGTTCGATATCAGCCAGGAACTAGCTCTTGAACAGGAAATCAATCAGGCAGAGATCAACATTGCCTCCACGGAAACGGCGATTCGATCTTCACAATGGATTGTCGGCGAATTGGGCAACGCCACAAGCCAAAGCGATGAAGGCGCAAAACCTCTGGCGCCCGGTTATCAGGTAATTCGCTCGACGGGAAACCGACGGCATCAGTTTCAGGCAGAAGAACTGACGCCATTGTGCCCAGGTGATATCGTACGGGTTCAGCCAGGCAGTTTTGAATGATCACGCCAGGTAGAAAGTGAGGGCAGAGCCCGTGCGTGACCTGCTAAGCCACACTGTTCGCAATGCGCCATGGGCCCTCATCACGTCATTGTGCGCTGGCCTCTCCACCTATTTGATCCTGCTCATTCTGTCTCAAAACTATGGCCTAGAAACAAGCGGGCAGTTCAGGCTGTTGTTGTCCATTGTCGCCCTCATTGGTCTCGCCTCGCTGGCCGAAACAGGCAAGATCCTGATCAAGAACATTGTCATCGGCGTCAGCGGTCTCATTCGCCCTCTTATTGCCAACCGTCTGAAGTGGAGTCTTCTGGGCATGACAGCCGGCATCGTGATTGCGCTGGTCATGTTCAACAAAGGCGATGAACTCGCATTGCCCGTACTGGTCGCTTCTCTGCTTATGCCGGTCAGCCAGTCGACCAGACTATTCATGCAGATCAATCAGGCAAAAAAGCAATTCCGGTTGAATGCGGGCTACAATGTCCTGAAATTCGGTTCTCTGGTCGTTCTTGCGCTTGTGCTTGCGCAGTTAAAGGTCGAGCCTGCCTACATCTTTGTAAGTTATTTCTTGCTCACTGCGGCATTTCACGTCTTCTACATCACCCGCCAGGCCGAGACTTTCGAGCCGCCGATTGCCGAACCACGGCCCTATGTGACACAGAGCATCAAGTTAAGCGCAAGCGGATTACTCCCGGCCATCACGGAACATATGGACAAGTTTCTGGTGTCATATTTTTTTGGACTGGAAACACTAGGGCTATACACAATCGCAGTGTCAACAGGTCGCCTGATTTTGAATATCGTGAAGCCGGTACTGACAATCTATTTCGGATCTTTTGTAAACCAGATTCTGCGAAAGGACCTGATCGTGTTGATCTTCGTGCTGTTGACTTGCGTTGGTCTGGCACTCGCCTCATTGGTAAAATTCTACTACATCTATGTGCTGCCCGATAAGTATCTGGACGGCTACCCGGTTTCAGCCGTCATTCTATGTGGCTTAGGATGCTATACGATCGGCGTCGTTTCGTATTATTCTGCCGTATTTCATCGGGAAAGCTCGATCACGATTCCCACACTGGCCAACGTATTCACATTTGGTGCGATGGCGCTCTATTGGATCACAGCGCTGATTTGGGGCGGGTCCTGGACGCTGATCCTGTTTGCAGCTTCATACCCGCTACGCGAGCTCTCGAATCTGATCTTCATCACGCTATTGAAGGCCCGGATGGAACCTGCGTGACAGGTTCATCAAAGCATGCATGGGATCCTGATCTAATACCAACGGCCCCTAATATTGACCTATTTGATGGAGTCAAATCCGTTCGGTCTGGCAGGCATGGTGCGTAGCGCGATGCGGTGTATCGGGCAAGCGCCAGCAAACGCCGGCATTGATCGGCATCACAACAACTCTTGGCCAGGGAACGCAAATCACTGACTGAATAATCAGCCCGAAGCTTAACCACCGCTGCCGTGGCAAACCTCCTTCAGTTTGCCATCTTGAATTATTCAACAACTGATTTGGGAACCAAACAATGAGTCTTTCTCAACGCACGGGCGTATAAGCGTGGCGACGACGGACACCTTGATGCCGAAGTCATAGGGCGCATGTGCCTTAAGGGGTATCGGGCATTCGCTATCTTCAGGGATGGCTCAATGTGGGAAGTCGACTCTATTACCGACTATGTGATGCGCGGAGCCCTGTCAGGCGATGGGAAGAAACAAACACTGCTGACGGGACAAAATTCGCAAAAAATCTTGTTTGTCCACACGAAGAAATTGCAAGCAGCATGCAACGTTGGCGACGATCAACACACGAACTGCAACTGACAGCTGTTTCTAACAGGTTCATGCCATCTGCTGCGCCCGCGGTTGTCCGTTAGCCAGTGTCACAGCGTAACGCAAATCGTACGTGTAGACAAAGACGGCAAAAGCATACCAGAAATACAGTTCTCCGACAAAGACGCCTGCATTATGGAACATCGCATTGATAAAGTAGGCCAGAAATGCCCCAGCAATAGCCATGGCCTTGCGCAAATGCAGGACGGCCAGCATTGCTATAATGCTGAATCCAAATATGCCGTATTGCAGGAGGAAGTTGACAAAGGCGTTATGGATACCAAGCCTGAATACTGAGGATGCTTTTGGCAGGTGGGACAACTCTTCCCAGAACAACCACGCATACTCCCCCGGTTTGACACCCCAGCCATAGCCCAGCGGATTGTCGAGAACGAGCTGCAGGCCGAATTTCAGCAAGACAAACCTGCCGACCGCTGAAGAGTCGTCGGCCGACACGACGCGTGATCCGACGGTTTCAAGATAATAGAACCCACCGGCCGCAAGCACCGCGCCAACAGCGAGCAAGACGTACGACTTCAACTGGCCGCGAACAGCCAGTTGCAGGCATTCGCTGACCAATATTGCCAGAACCAGCGAACGGGTACCGTTGGCAGTCGCACCAAACAGCGCTATCACCGTGAAAATTGCATAAAGTAGCGGGTTCATCAGCCCTTGGCGGTATAGAATGTTGGCGATGACATATCCGCAGACCAGATGATAGGAAAACAAGATTGGGGTGAACACCAGCCCCATCGGCCGGCTGCCCGTTCGAAGGATATGCTTGATGTCGGGCGGATCACCCTGGATGCTTCCAAGAACTCGCCGCACGTCCCAGGCAGGATCGAAGCCGACGAACTGGAAAATTGCAGCCACCGAACTGATTACGGCAAACAACAGGAAGGTATTTGCAACAAACCTGATGCCGAATATCTCGATGGCCAGATAGACCGTCAGAAATATCAACACCGGCTGGATGGTGTTTCTTAGCAGAGATTCCGCCAGCGAATAAAACTCTTCTCCATGCACGAATGCCAGAGAGCCACCTAACAACGCCATCACACCAAAAACCATATAGACCTGCCGGTGACGGTTTAGACTGCCGACAAACTGTCGGTTATGGATCATAAACAACAGCCCGGTGAAAACGAAAAGCCCAACAGTCCGGACCGGAATGACCACAGTCAGCTTGATC
>JABDJG010000312.1 GCA_013002595.1 Hyphomicrobiales bacterium
CGAACTCGCCCAGGATGGTGTGCAATTCGGCCGTCTGAAAGTGCGCGGCCCCGCCATCGCCAAATCCTATTTCAAGGGCGAAGGCGCCGAGGTCTTTGACGACGAGGGCTGGTTCGACACTGGCGATGTAGCCACCATCGATGAGCACGGCTACATGCAGATCACCGACCGCTCGAAAGACGTCATCAAGTCCGGCGGCGAATGGATTTCATCGATCGACCTGGAAAACATCGCCATGGGCTGCGCCGGCGTCGCCGAGGCGGCCGCCATCGGCATGCCGCATCCCAAATGGGACGAACGCCCGATGCTGGTCATCGTCCCGAAACCGGACGAAGAGGTCACCAAGGACCAGGTGTTGGCGCACCTCGATGGTAAGATCGTCAAATGGTGGACCCCGGACGATGTCGTCTTCACCGACGAAATCCCGCACACCGCAACCGGCAAGATTTCCAAGCTGACATTGCGCGAGCGCTACAAGGACCACGTCCTGCCGACGATTTAGCAGGAATGACGGCAGCGGTTGACCGCAGCCGATCATTCCGCAGCCGATTCAAAGCTGCGCAATCGTTCCATTTGCGAATCGAACCGCGAAGTTGCTTGCTCGAACTTGTCCCGGCAACCGGTGTTGCAGAACCCGACAACCTTGCCGCGATACATCGTCAAACTGTCGGCCGACACCGGTTTGCCGGACCACGGGCAGGTATCGTTGATCGCATCTTCTATCTTGAGATCGGTCATTTTCACTTCACCCTGTATTCTGCACTGAGCGTCAGATCGCCGTCCGTTGCCACGCGCTCCTGCTCGATCAGGTGTTCGACGTGGGCCAGTGTCGACATTGCGGCGGCCGGATGCAAGCGCTGATCGACATCGGCATAGACCGCCCGCACCACCTCCATGATCGTCCGGTCGCCGAGTTTCAGCCGTTTGAAGATCGCCTCCTCGCGCATCCGGCGATGCGTCTTGAAGGCCCGCACGAATGGCAGCGGATCCTGTTTGGCCGGTCCATGCCCGGGCCAATAGGTCTCATCGGAGCGCTGCATCAGCCTGTCGAGCGAGGCAAAGTAATCCGCCATATTGCCGTCCGGCGGGGCGATCACACTGGTCGACCAGGCCATGACATGATCTCCGCAGAACAGGGCATTCTCCTCAGGCAGGCCAAAGGCAAGATGATTGGAACAGTGGCCGGGCGTGAACAGGGCTTCCAGCCGCCAGCCGGTGCCTTCGATAACATCACCATTTCTGACGTTCACGTCAGGATCAAATTTCATATCCCCGCTGGCATCCAGCTGTACATCACCGGCAGCGATCGCCCTGGCCCGCCTACCGGCGCCATGCGGTCCGTAGCCATACGTCTTGGCGCCTGTCAAAGCCTGCAGCCGGGCCGCGAGCGGAGAGTGATCGCGGTGGGTGTGGGTGATGATGATATGACTGACGGTTTCACCATCGACTGCCGCCAGAATGGCCTCAAGGTGCTGGTCATCGTCCGGTCCGGGATCGATCACCGCGACGTTTCCCGTGCCAACGATGTAGCTACCGGTACCGGTAAACGTAAAAGCACTCGGGTTATTGCAGGTCAGCCGGCGCACCAGTGGCGAAACCTGGACCGCCTTGCCGTAGGCCGGTTCGAAATCGCGATCGAAGGAAATTTTCGCCATGCGCTGTTTTGCCAATCATCACAAGCCTTGCCGAGTGGTCCTATTCCGGCAATAACCATGTCATCAGACCATTTACCTGCCACGCTGGCAGGCGGGAATACAAGGGGAGTTTCCATGAACAGCATTTTGACCACTCAATCGACGATTGCCGGCAGCCTTTGGCCGCAGCACACTGCAAACCGCTGGCTGCGCGCCGTTGTCCTGGCGGTGCTCGGTACAGCGCTCCTTTGGCTATCGGCCAAGGTCAAGGTTGACATTGGGCCGGTGCCGGTCACCTTGCAGACCCTGGTTATTCTCGGCCTGGGTGCTGCCTACGGCTGGCGCCTGGGTGCGGCAACGCTCATGCTTTATCTGGCCGAGGGTGCTGCCGGCCTGCCGGTGTTCGCCGGAACGCCGGAAAAAGGCATCGGCCTTGCCTATATGGCCGGCCCGACCGGCGGCTATCTGCTTGGTTTCGTGCTGGCAGCAGCTGTGATTGGCTATTTTGCCGAGCGAGGATTTGACCGCAATCCGTTCAAGATGTTCGCTGCCATGCTGCTGGCCACTGCCGTCATCTACCTGCCCGGTCTTGCCTGGCTGGCGACATTGATCGGCGGGGAAAAAGCTATTCAATTCGGGCTGATGCCGTTTATCTGGGGTGATCTGATCAAGGCAGCCATGGCCGCCGCGATATTCCCGGCGCTCTGGCAGTTCCTCAAGAAGAATTGATCAGTTCCGGTCGATCCGGTTGGACTTTCGAACCCGCGGGTGGGCCGGCTCCTCAGGCACCGGTGCCACTTCAACGCCGACAATGGGGATATCCAGGATCTGTCCGGACTCGACCGGCGGCGTGGCGCTGACCGGCGTACTGGGGATGCTGTCAAGCTGATGAACTTCGATTTCCACCTCTTGAGGCGCTGTTGCCTCTGGCTTCGGGATCACTGGTGCTGGTGTCGCCAGGACCGGCGTCTTGGGCACGAGGTTCTTTGGCTCGAGTGTTTTTGGCACGATCGTCTTGTGCACAGGTAGCTCGGGCTCCGGCGTCCTTGGCACGATGTTCTTTGGCACGAGTGTCTTTGGCACGAGAACCTTCTGCACGGGAAGAACGGGCTCCGGCGTCTTGGGCACGATGAATTTCGGCACGAGCACTTTTTGCACAGGTGCCTTTGGAGCAGGTGCCTTGGTTGCGGGCGCCTTGGGCAATGCCACCTTCTTGACCGCCGTTGGTCGTTTTACGATCGTTTTCGGCTTGCTACGCGGCAGCGGGACAACCGGCCTCGGTTTGGCGGTAATCTTGGGCGGAAGAGCTGGTTCCGTCTTGACCACAGGTTTTTCGGGCACTTTAGCAACCGGTTTGATCGGCTTCTTGACGCCAGGCTTTGCCGGCACCTTGACCACTGGTTTCGCCGGCGCCTTCACGATGGGCTTTGCCGGCTGCTTGACAACCGGCTCGGCCGGCTTCGGGTCGAGCGCATTGGCCGGCGGCGGCAAGACCACGGTTTCGTTGTCGTCTTCGATATACGGCAACGGAGGTTCGTCAGGCGCCAGCAGTTCCGGGAAGCCGGAGGCCTGGGGCAATTCGCTGGATGCCGTGGGCGATTTACCAAGATCGACGAATTGCCCGTCATTGTCCAGGCGCTCAATCGAAAGCTCCTGGGCAAGCGCAGCGCCGGCGGTCGCAACGATGCCGGCAATCAGAGCCAATGACAGCAATCGGTAAAACATCTGAAATCCTGAACTAGACATTCGAGGTTGCAGTGCTGGCGAGGCACAGTCCACGCCACTTCAAGTGCCGCAAATCCCGGCAAAATACCAGCGGTATAACCGACGTTACGGCAATTTCAGCCGCTACTGTGGTCGATAAGCCACAACCTCGACCTCGACCTTCACATCGACCAGCAGATCATTGACGACAGCAGAACGGGCCGGCGGCGCATCTGGGAAATACTCGCCGTAAACCGCATTGAAGCCGGGAAAATCGGCCCGCTCGGTCAGCCAGATCATCGATTTCACCACATCGCCAAGCTCGCAGCCGGCCTCGGCCAGCGTTACCCTGATATCATCCAGCACGGCCCGGGTCTGATCCTCGATCGATCCGGTCGTCATTGGCACCCCGTCCTTGAACGGCACCTGGCCGGTCAGAAACACAAAGTCGCCGGCCCGGATGGCCCGCGACAGTGACAACTGCCGCCCGCCGATAACCAGCGGTTCGCCAATCACCTGTTTTGCATTTTTACTCAAGATAATCGTCTCCTGTACTTGGATTTCAGTCAATCACCACACTCATCAGCGCATCGACGGCGACAACACGGTCAGCCAGTACGAACAGCGGGTTGATTTCAATTTCGGCAATGCGCCCGGCATTGTCACCGGCATAGGCCGCCAGGGCAACCAGTGCTTCGACCAGCATGGTCCGGTCGATGCCGGATTGCCCGCGCACACCGTTGAGCAGGCGGTCGACTTTCAATCGGCCAAGCGCCTCATCGATCTCGTGCGCCGATGCCGGCAGCAGCAAGGTCACCGCATCGCCGACAACCTCGACCAGCACGCCGCCGCTGGCGATCGTCATGGCGAGGCCAAACTGTTCATCGTGCCGAACATCGACCAGCAGTTCGGCAACCGGCTTGCCGGCCATTGCTTCGACGATGAACTGGTCCGTCACAGCCGCAGCATCATACTGAGCCACGCGGCGCACCATCTCTTTTGCCGCTGCTGCAACCTCACCGGCATCTGCCAGATTGAGCGCCACTGCACCTGCCTCGGTCTTATGCGCCAGCCGGTCGCTGATCATCTTCAAGGCGACCGGAAAGCCGATTGCCAGTGCCGCTTTACCCGCTTCCGCGCCGCCGACAAGCCTGGCGTCCGGCACGTTGAGCCCGATCTTTTTGAGGTGCTGCTTGGCCTGCCATTCGTCAATGAACCGGGGGTCTCCAGCCAGCGTTACGGTTCGCGGCAGACGAGGCGGCCGCTCGCTGATTTGTCTGCAACGTTCTCCGAACCAGGCCGCTGAACCAATCGCCGTCAGCGCCTCGGGCAATCCTTGCATCGGCGCCACGCCTGCCGCGCACAACATATCGCGGGTATCGGCATCGATGTTCTCCGGCAACGTGCTGATCACCGCTGCCGGCAGGCCGGCGCCGCCTGTCGCTGCAATGAACGATCCGGCATCGTTGAGGTAGGATTGTTTATCTGCATTGAGCTCGGCAAGCGGATAATCCTGAACCAATGCCGCTGCATCATAGGCATCATCGAACATCGCGGTGAATACCGGCTTCACCTTGTCGGGACACCCCCAAATCGGCGTTGTGTAGTCGAGCGGGTTCGACACGGTTGCCGTATGCGGCAGCGCTGCGCGCAGTTTTTCAGCCGTATCGCTATTGGGTTGTGGGAATTCAAGGCCGAGGCGTTCGCCGTGATCGGCCAGCATGGTCGCGCCGCCGCCCGAGCAGGTAAACCCTGCCACCCGCCGGCCTTTGGGAACGCCGGCGACGCAGATAAACTTCAGCGTTTCCAGCATTTGCGCCGGGCTGCCGACGCGGATGATGCCGAACCGGTCGAACAGCGCCTGATAAAGCTCATCGGTGCCCGACAGGGAACCGGTATGGCTGATCGTCAATTGCGCGCCGACCTGCGAGGTGCCGGACTTGAGCGCAACGATCGGCACGCCGCGGTTGGCTGCCTTCAATGCCACCTCGGCGAATTGCGGTACATTGCGCAGACCCTCGATATGCAGACCGATGGCCCGGACCTCGTCGCGCTCAGCCAGGACATCGATGAAGTCCTCCAGATGGAGCACCGACTGGTTGCCGGCCGAGATCATGTAGGCGAGCGGCACCGAGCGCTGGTTCATCGTGAGGTCGGACGACAGCATGCCGCTTTGTGTCACGATCGCTGCACCATAACCATCGCAGCCGCCACCATGGGCAAACGGCCACAATGCAATCTGGTCGAGATAATTGATCAGCCCGTAACAGTTCGGCCCGACCAGCGCCATGTCGCCGGCCGCCTCGATCAGCGCGGCTTCGGCGCCGTCATCGCCAACTTCGCCAAACCCTGCCGTATAGCAAACAATACCGCCGGCACCGATCGCCTTGAGCCGGGCAATGGCATCGATCGCCGCATCGACCGGGATCGCCAGAAACACCGCATCGGGTGCTTCGGGCAGATCTTCAATCGCGGCATAACATTTGTGCCCGCCGATCTCATCGCGCTTGGGATTGA
>JABDJG010000330.1 GCA_013002595.1 Hyphomicrobiales bacterium
GAACGGAACCAAAGGGTTCTGAAGGAGAACAGACATGTCCGCCGCACCGTTAATGCCCAAAGCCACCGCCGTCTGGCTGGTTGACAACACGGCACTGACCTTCAGGCAGATCGCCGATTACTGCCACCTGCATGAACTCGAAGTCAAAGGCATCGCCGATGGCGACGTGGCGCAGGGCATCAAGGGCCTCGACCCGCTTGCCGCCGGCCAATTGAGCCGCGAAGAGCTCGAAAAGGCCCAGGCGGACCCCGGCTACCGGATGAAAATCTCCGAATCCACCGTTGATATCCCGGTGACCCGCGGCCGCAAGGGCCCGCGCTACACACCTGTATCGCGCCGTCAGGACCGGCCGGACGCCATTGCCTGGCTGCTGCGCTATCACCCTGAGCTGCCGGACAGCCAGATCATGAAGCTGGTCGGCACGACCAAACCGACCATCCAGGCAATCCGCGACCGTACCCACTGGAATTCATCCAATATCAAGCCGGTCGATCCTGTGTCCTTGAGCCTGTGCAGCCAGATGGACCTTGATCAGGCCGTCGCCAAGGCAGCCCGCAAGGCTGCCAAACTCGGCAAAGCCGTACCGGTGTCACCGGCGCTCGCGACACTGTTGCCGGCCAGCGAGACGACAGCAACGAACGATATGACCAGCCCGGATGTACCGATGGAGATTGCAGAACCGGTTGCCGAGGCTGAAGAAGACATCACCGATGCAGACGCCTTCAAGGACTTCGATCAAGCTCCGGCAGAACCTGCCGAAGAAGACGAAGCCGTCGATGCAGATTCAGTATTCGCCAAGCTGAAAGACCTCAAGCCCGACCTGGGCGAAGGCGAAGAAGACAGCGACGGCGACAAAGAGTAGAGGGCCTCGTCGTTCTGAAAAACGCTCATTGCTGTCCGGGAAACTCCCAAGATAGTGCGTTCTCAGCTCATGTCTGGATCGGCACCGTATAATTCAGCGGCAACCGGCCGCCATCGGGATAGATCGTCTGGCCGGTGATATAGCTTGCATCGTCGCTGGCCAGGAATGCGGCCACAGAGGCGACCTCGCTCGGGTCGCCGATACGACCGAGCGGCGTGCGCGACATGATCTTGTCCATTGCCGCCTGATCACTGGCAACGGCCTGCAATATGTCGGTCATGATGCTGCCAGGGCCGATGGCGTTGACGCGGATTCCATGTGGCGCCAGCGACAGTGCCATCACTTTGGTCAACTGGTTCACACCGCCCTTGGAGATTGTATAGGGCACCTGATTGGGGATCGCGAACACCGCATTGACCGATGACATGTTGATGATGCTGCCCGGTTTGCCGCCGGCTTGGACCTGCTCGACCATACGCCGGGCGGCCGCCTGGCCCAGCATGAAAGTGCCTTTGAGGTTCACGTTCAGCACCCGATCAAAGTCGGCTTCCTTGAGATCGAGAAACTCCGCCCCGTGCACGATACCGGCATTGGAAACACAGATATCGATGCTGCCGTGTTGATCGACGGTGGATGTCACCAGATTACGCACGTCCAGTTTTTGCGCTACATCGCAGGCCGCAAACGTCGCCGCGCCGCCCGACTGCCGGATGGACTCGGCGCACGCCTCGCCCTCTTCTTCATCGACATCGGACACAACCACCGTTGCGCCGTCACTGGCAAACCGCTCTGCGCAGGCCCGGCCAATACCCCGGGCAGCACCTGTGATGACGGCGACTCTTCCAGACAATTTCATTGATTTTCCTCCACCGAGACGCATTCGGTCGCGTCAGGCGACAAGTCCCCTGCCCGACAATGCCGTGGTGATTTCATCAAGGATAACCGGATCATCGATGGTCGCCGGCATGTTCCAGTCGTCACCGTCGGCGATCTTGCGGATAGTGCCGCGCAGGATCTTGCCGGACCGTGTCTTGGGCAGGCGCGGCACGTTCATCACCACGCGAAGCGCCGCCACCGCGCCGATCTTGTCGCGCACCAGCTGAACGCATTCGCGCTCCACTTCCTCGGGCGGCCGATTGACACCTGCCTTGAACACGACGAAACCGACCGGGATCTGGCCTTTCAGCTGATCGGCAATCCCGACCACCGCACATTCGGCTACGTCCGGATGGCCGGCCAGCACCTCTTCCATGCCACCGGTCGACAACCGGTGCCCGGCGACGTTGATGATGTCGTCGGTCCGCGCCATGATGTAAAGATAGCCGTCCTCATCCATATAACCGGCATCGGACGTCTCATAATACCCGGGGAATGCCTCCATATAGCTTTCCCTGAAACGCTCATCATTGTGCCATAGCGTCGGCAGGCAGCACGGCGGCAACGGCAGCTTCACGCAGATGGCGCCAAGCTCACCGCGCGCAACTTCCTTGCCGGCATCATCCAGCACGTGCATTTCATAACCCGGCATCGGCACCGCTAACGAGCCATATTTGACCGGCAACGTGCCAAGGCCGACCGGGTTGCCGGCGATCGTCCAGCCGGTTTCGGTCTGCCACCAGTGATCGATCACCGGCACTTTCAACTGATCCTCGGCCCAATGCAGCGTATCCGGGTCGGCGCGCTCGCCAGCCAGGAACAAGGTGCGCAGACACGAGATGTCATACTTCTTGATGAAATTGCCGTCCGGGTCTTCCTTCTTGATTGCCCGGAATGCCGTCGGCGCGGTGAACAGCGCGGTAACCTTGTGCTCTGAAATCATCCTCCAGAACGTGCCCGGATCGGGCGTGCCGATGGGCTTTCCTTCAAAGACTATGGTCGTTGCACCGTGCAGCAGCGGAGCATAGGTGATGTAGGAGTGCCCAACCACCCAGCCGACGTCCGAAGCGGCCCAGAACACCTCGCCGGGGCTCACACCATAAAAGTTATCCATCGTCCATTTCAGCGCCACCATGTGACCGCCGTTGTCCCGCACCACGCCCTTTGGCTGTCCGGTCGTGCCCGATGTGTAAAGGATATAGAGCGGATCGGTAGCCGCAACATCAACGCAATCGGCTGCCTTGCCCGCAGCCCGCGCCGCCGCCATCGAGGCCTGCCAGTCGTGGTCGCGCCCATCGACCAGTTCTGCGGTCACTTCATCGCGCTGCAGGATCAACGTCGCCACCGGTTTGGAGGTCGACAGCTCAATGGCTTCGTCAAGCAGCGGCTTGTAGGAAATCACCCGGCCCGGCTCGATGCCACATGACGCCGACAGAATGGCCTTCGGTGTCGAGTCGTCGATCCGCGTTGCCAGTTCTTTGGGTGCAAATCCGCCAAACACGACTGAATGAACAGCCCCGATCCGCGCACAAGCCAGCATCGCAAATACAGCTTCCGGCACCATCGGCATATAAACGATGACCCGGTCACCCTCTTCAACGCCAAGGTCCTGGAGAATTGCGCCGAGCGTGGCCACTTCATCGCGCAGCTCGTTATACGTGTAGGTCCGTTTGGCGCCGGTGATCGGCGAATCATATATCACCGCCGCCTGCTCGCCGCGGCCATCCTCGATGTGCCGGTCGACACAATTATAACAGGTATTGCACCGCGCCCCGATGAACCACCGGTCCAGGCCATCGACATTCGCAAAAATCTGATCGGCAGGCTTTGACCACGCAACGTCTTTGGCGGCTTCGCTCCAGAACCCCTCAGGATCATCCAGCCAGCTTTTGTATACCTCGTGATACCTTGTCATACGGAAATCCCTACCCCTCTCACTAACGCACCGTCCGATTGCGTCGGCAGTTTTGTATTTCAGCTCTCTTTTTTGCCCTGAAAGCGGCAGGCTTCACAAGCGATTGTTTTGAAACTGCGCCAATTAGACGTCTCTGGTTTACGCGCTGGTAAGCAGTCCGATGATAGCATTCCGCCGGTTGCGTGGAGACCGTAAAAGCACATGAGTTTGTCGGACAATACTGCCGGTTTAGCGGAACAGCGGAGCGGATTTGGACCATTGGCGCGCATTGGATTTCGCGCGCACGGCCTGTTCTTTGCCCTGATCGCCGTCTACTACGCGGCCGATGTCTATTTTCTGCGCGCCGAACCACTTGGCTTTTTGCTGACCATGGCAGGCTCCATCCTGGTTGGCGTCGCAATGATCTTTTTCTCAGTGTTCCTGATCCGATTTGCCCAACTCGCGACGGGAGAACAGCCCGACCAGCCGATCAAGGTGCTGGCAAGGGACATATGGGCACTGATGCGCGACCACCGCCGGCTGGCCGTCGGCTTGCCGATGATTGCGGTTCTCGCTCCGTTCATGACCATCTATGGCGAGTTCAAGGCCACGGTATCAGAGGTCAACGGCGGTTTCCTGTGGGACAAGACCTTTGACACCTGGGACCGTCTTGTGCATTTCGGCACACTGCCCTGGGAGTGGCTGCAGCCGGTTCTTGGCTATGCACCGGTGACCTTCCTCATCAACATCAGTTACAATTTCTGGTTCTTTGCCATGTGGATGGTCTGGTCCGCCTTGGCCTTTACGTTGCGCCCCGACGCCACCCGCACCCGCTTTTTCCTAACATTCCTGCTGTTGTGGTCGATTGGCGGCAGCGCCATGGCGATTGGCCTGTCTTCGGCCGGCCCCGCCTACTACACCCGCATCGGCCTGTCACCCGATCCCTATCAGCCATTGATGACCTACCTGCATGCTGCCAATGAGTTCCTGCCGGTCTGGGCGCTCAACACCCAGGATGTGCTTTGGAACGGCTTCAACGGACGCACAGTCGCTGATGGCATTTCAGCCATGCCAAGCATGCACAACGCCTCATCGCTCCTGTTCCTGCTGGTGGCACGCCATCTCGGCAAATGGCCGTTCCGGCTGCTCGCCATACATTTTGTGCTGATCTTCATCGGCTCGATCCATCTGGCCTGGCACTACGCCGTTGATGCCTATATCGGCTGGGCATTGACGCTGCTCCTGTGGTTTGCCGCCAAACCGGTCGCTGAATGGTGGGACCAGCGCCCCGCTTGTATCGAGCTGCGCCGGGCCATCGAGAATTACCAGCCGCAAAAGCCCGCCATCTGATTGCCTAACCTGGAAATTTTTGCTTTTGTCGGATGAAATTATCAGTTTCAGCAGCACAAAGGCTTTTCCTTCATGGCCAGTCCATTCGAAACGGATCTCGACAAGAATCCGGCCAACTATCAGCCTCTCACGCCATTGACGTTCCTGGCCCGCTCGGCTGCGGTCTATCCTGATCACACTGCGGTAATTCACGGCTCGGCGCGCACCACATACGCTGAATTCTATGTGCGCTGCCGCAAGCTGGCGAGCGCCCTCACCAAGGCTGGCATCAAGAAGGGCGAGGCGGTTTCTGCCATGCTGGCCAACACACCGGCAATGCTGGAGGCCCACTACGGCGTGCCGATGACCGGCGGTGTGCTCAACACGCTCAACACCCGGCTCGATGCCCAGATCATCGCCTTTTCGCTCGATCATGCCGATACCAAGGTCCTGATCACCGACAAGGAGTTCTCGGCAACCATCAGGGAAGCCCTCACGCTGACCAGGACCGCCAAACCAATTGTCGTCGATTACAATGACCCCGAATTCGATGTCCCCGGCGAGCGGCTCGGATCGATCGAGTATGACGCCTTCATCGCCGATGGCGACCCGGAATTTGACTGGCTCATGC
>JABDJG010000339.1 GCA_013002595.1 Hyphomicrobiales bacterium
GTCTAATGATATTTCGTGTTAAACGGCAGCGGTCGAGCGCCGGTCCTCGAGAATCATGTCGCTGGCTTTTTCGCCGATCATGATCACGGGCGCGTTGGTGTTGCCCGAGACGATGGCCGGCATGATCGACGCGTCGGCCACCCGCAGACCGCGTATGCCGCGGACCCTCAGACGGTCGTCGACGACCGCAGTCTCGTCATGGCCCATCCGGCAGGTGCTGGTCGGGTGATAGATCGTGGTCGCCGTGTCGCGGGCCCACTGCAGCAGGTCCGCATCGCTCTCAGCGCCATCGCCGGGACGGAACTCCTCGGTGATCTTGCCGGCGACCGGGGCGCAGGTGGCGACCTTTCTGGCGACCTTGATGCCGGCAACAGTGGTGTCGCAATCGGTCTGGGTGGCCAGGTAGTTGGGATGGATCGCCGGGTAATCACGCGCATGCGGCGTCTTCAGCAGGATTTCGCCGCGGCTTTCGGGCCGCAGCTGACAGACCGATGCGGTAAAGGCCGAGAACGGATGGACCCCCTCGCCCGGGCTGTCGGCGCTCCAGGGCTGGACGTGGAACTGGATATCCGGCGTTTCGAGATCGGGCCGGGTCCTGAAAAAGGCCGTCACCAGGCTTGCCGCCATGGTCATCGGGCCGGTGCGGAACAGGGCATATTCAGCCGCGATCTTCATGCGGCCGAACAGGCTTGAAACTTCATCGTTGAGGGTCGGCTCATTGCATTTGTAGACCAGCCGGGCCTGCAGATGGTCCTGAAGGTTCCTGCCGACATGGGCGGCGTCGTGGCGGACCTCGATATCGAGATCCTTGAGGTGCTCGGCCGGGCCGATGCCCGAAAGCATCATGATCTGCGGTGAGCCGATCGCGCCGGCACTGAGAACAACCTCGCGATTGGCTCGTATCTGGCTGAGTGCGCCTGACTTGCGGACCTCGACACCAACAACCTTGCGGCCGTCAAAAACCAGGCGCTCGGTATGGGCGCCGGTCATGATTTCCAGATTGGCGCGGCCGCGGGCCGGTTTGAGAAACGCCTTGGCCGAACTGCAGCGCAGGCCATTGCGGCAGGTGAACTGGAAATAGCCGACCCCTTCCTGGGTCTGGCCGTTGTAATCGGGATTGAAGGGATACCCTGCAGCTTGCGCAGCTTCGACCCAGGCATCGCAGATCTCGCGGCGCAGGCGCATGTCGTTGACACCGAGCGGGCCGCCGGCTGCGTGATACTCATCGGCGCCGCGCTGCTGGTCTTCGGACTTCTTGAAATACGGCAGCACATCGTCCCAGGCCCAGCCGGTGTTGCCGAGCTGGCGCCAGTGATCGTAGTCCTGCGGCTGTCCGCGGACGTAGAGCAGGCCGTTGATCGAGCTCGACCCGCCCAGTACCTTGCCGCGCGGCCACTTCAGCGAGCGGCCATTGAGGCCGGGATCGGGCTCGGTCTCATAGCACCAGTCGGTCGCCGGGTTGTGCATGGTCTTGAAATAGCCGACCGGAACGTGGATCCAGGGGTTCCAGTCGCGGCTGCCGGCTTCGATAAGGCACACGGTGTACTTGCCGTTTTCCGACAGGCGGTTGGCGACGACACAGCCGGCCGAACCGGCGCCTATGACAATAAAATCAAAATTCATCTGACCGACTGCGTTGTTGCCCGCATCACAAATGGCGCCGGGAAGGATTTGGATTGAATGGGCGAACCATCGGTGAGATAGGCAACGATGGCGTTTGCCGATGCCATGCCGATCGGCACCGATGGTACCTCAATGGTTGTCAGCGCCGGGCGCAACTGCGAGGTAATCGGCAGGTTGTCAAAACCGACTACCGACAAATCATCCGGAATGGCAATTCCGCGATCACGGGCCTCGAACATGACGCCCATGGCGAGCACATCATTGCCGCACATGATCGCTGTCGGCGGCGCACCGTGGCTTAACAGTTCGGTGAGCCCGTCACGGCCGTAATCGTGCGAGTAGGCCTTTTCGGTGAACAGGGCCGGGACAACCGGCAGGCCGTGCTTGGCCAGCGCGCGCTCGACACCGGCGCGGCGCGCTCGTGCGCGGTCGTTGCCAAACGACAGGCCAGCGACCATGCCAATACGGCGATGACCAAGCTCGACCAGGTGGTCGACAGCATGTTCCGCCGCGGCTGCATTGTCGAAGCCGATGCACGGTACGCGCGGTTTATCGTTATGACCCCAGATCGCCACGGCCGGGCAGGCCGAACGTTCGATCATCTGCCAGACTTCCTCGGGGTGATCGAGGCCGATCAGCATCAGTCCATCGACACCGCGCTCTAGCAGCCTGCGGACCTGTTCGATCTCATGCGGGCGATCGTAGTTGGAGACGGTGACCAGCAATGTGTAGCCGTGCCGTGACAGGGTTTCCTCGAAGGCATCGACGCTTGCCGCAAAGATTGCATTGTTGAGCGTCGGGATCACGGTGCCGATTGTGAACGACCGGTTGGAAGCCAGCGCACGGGCAGCGCCTGACGGCACATAGCCAAGCTCGCGCACCTTGCGGGCAACCTTGTTGCGCAATTTGGCGCTGACCGCGTCGGGCTTGTTGAGCGCTCTGGAAACCGTTGCGGTGGAGACACCCGCCGCCCGGGCAATATCTGCAACAGTCGGCTTTTTGGCGGCAGCACCCGTGCGGCGGCGCCTGGTGCGCCGTGCAACTTCGGTGATATTGTTGTCGCCGGTCATTTTCATCAACACTTGACGTTTCGCTCCGATTGCCGCAATATTAGTATGTAAGCGCTTACATCGCAAGGGCTGTCAGACCCAAGACCCAAACCCGAGCTTGGACAACGGTCTGGTCAGAATTTGATAGGATGCGACGCTTCGAACGGGGTAACGTGCTGTTGGTGGGGCCTCACTGCAGCCTCTTGTTGCAGCTAAACTGACCCCCGTGAACTGTTTACAAGGCCGCGTCATGACCATAACGGCTGGCGCGAAATATCAAAGGGAGGAGCGCACTTATGCGTAGTTTAAAGACATTGATTTCAAGCGCAGCCGCGGTGGCTGTCGCCGCCGTGACCTGGGCCAGCGTGGCCAGCGCGGAAACCAAGATCCGGATCCAGTCAGTGATCCCGGCCAAGGCCGACGAAGTCCACATGCTGACTGAGTTCGGCAAGGACGTAACGGCGCTTACCGACGGTTCAGTGGTATTCGAAATTCTGCCGGCAGGTTCTGTTGTAGGGGTCAAAGAGACGCTCGATGCAGTTGACAAAGGCCTGATCGAAGGCGGCTTTGCATGGACACACTATTGGTCCGGCAAACATCCGGCAGCCATGCTGTTCGGTTCACCTGTTGCCGGCGCCGGCGTTGGCATCGACAATATCGCCTTCGTCTCCTGGTTCCTGTATGGCGGCGGCAAGGAGCTTTACGACGAACTGTGGACAGAAATGGGCGTCAACGTGAAAGGCTTCATGTTGCAGCCGGTTGGTCCAGAAGCACTTGGCTGGTTCAAAGAGCCGATCGCCTCAATGGACGATTTCCGCAAGTATCGTTTCCGCACACCTCCGGGCATCCCGGGTCAGACCTACAAGGACATTGGTGTTGCCTCGGTAGCCATGGGTGGCGGCGACATTCTGCCGGCGCTTGAAAAAGGCACCATCGATGCAGCTGAATGGTGCTGCCCGAAGCCAGACAGCATTTTCGGCTTCCAGAAAGTGCTCAAGCATTATTATCTGCAGGGTCTGCACCAGGTTGTCGTGAATGCCGACATGTACCTCAATGGCGATGTCTACAAGAAGCTGACACCACATGAGCAGAAAGCCATCGAAGTTGCCGCCAATGCATCTTTGATCAAGGCCATGAGCTACCGCATCTATGAGAACGGCAAGGCATTGAAAGACCTGACCGAGAACCATGGCGTGCAGTTGCACGATACGCCCGCCGACTACTTCCCGGCATACATGAACGCTGCCAAGGCCGCGCTCGAAAAGAATGCGGCAGAGAACGCGTTCTTCAAGAAGGTCTGGGATTCGCAGAAAGCATTTGCTGAAGTCGCAGTTCCATTCTGGGCCGGTGCACAGGCATCCAATGCAGCGCTTGGTAAAGCTTTCGCTGACAGCGTGAAGAAGAAATAATACACTCAGTTCGGACCGGAAGCCGCTGGCAGGAGCGACTTCCGGTTCCGATCTCTAGACCACGACCGGTATTGATCTAAAGAACCAATATCGCTCCTGATCTAGGGGCAAAGACGGAAGCTGCCGAATCTAAAGGGCCGCGCCGTACAGGGGAGGCTTACTTATGGCTGATGAAATCATCGCCGAAGAACTCGACATCACCGATGAACTGATTGCCGAGCGGCGCGCCGAAGAACCTGGCCAGACGCCAGAAACGATGACGTGGTGGCAACGCCCGATTACCGCTTTCATCGATGTGCTGAACCTGTGGGTAGGACGCATCACCTGCCTTTTAATATTGCCACTTATCGCTGCCATGATCTGGGAAGTCGTGTCACGCAAGGCGTTTGCGGTCCTGGTCGAACACGACATGGGAGAATTCGCCCGCTCAGTCGGCCTTGGCCCAACCCTTTGGGTTTACGACACCAGCCGGATGCTGGGTGGCGTCATTTTCATGACGGCGGCCGGCTATGCGTTGATGCGCGGTGTCCATATTCGCGCTGATTTTCTCTACAGAAACTGGTCAGCGAAGACCCAGGCTACGGTCGATGCGATCTTGTACATGGCGTTTTATTTCCCGGCGATGCTGCTGTTTTTCTGGAGCGCGTTTGATTATGCGTGGGACGCCTTCAACCCGAGAAACGGTTTTGCCTTTTCCGGTTGGGAACGCGCAAGCGATTCCACCTGGGCACCGGTGATTGGCCCGGCGCGGGCGGCAATGCCGCTTGGTGCATTCTTTCTGTTTTTACAGGGTTTCCCCGAACTGTTTCGCGCTTTCGATCAGATGGGCAAAGAGCGCGAAGCCAAGTTTTTGAAGGTCCTGCCATTCTATTTCATCGGGCTTGCTGCTGTCTTTGTCGCGGTGTTCTATCCCGATGCGCTGCCTTTAGCGGATTGGTTGTCAGCAACGACCGGTGCAAGCGGTCTGTTCGACCTGTCAAGCCCGACCATCGGCTTGCTCATGCTGGCGGCAATGCTGTTTTCGATATTCGTCGGCTTTCCGATTTCCTTCACGCTGATCTTCCTGGCGTTCACATTCGGGTCATGGGCAAAATCCGCTGACCTGACCTTCTTTCTGCTGACGCTCCAGACCAATTCGGTGATGTTGTCCGATCAGCTCGTGGCGGTTCCGCTGTTCATTTTTATGGGCATCATGATGGAGCAGGCGGGCTTGATGGAACGCTTGTTCAGGGCAGTTCAGCTGATGATGTCGCGTACGCGCGGCGCGCTTTATATTGCGGTGCTGTTTGTTTCGACCATCTTTGCTGCTGCCACCGGCATCGTCGGTGCCTCGGTGACAATCCTCGGCATCATGGCGGCGCGAACCATGAGCCGGTCTGGATATGACGTGCGCCTGTCCGCCGGCGCAATTACCGCAGGCGGAACTCTCGGGATCCTCATTCCACCGTCGATCATGCTGATCGTGATGGGCCCAGTGCTCGAAGTGCCGGTGACGGATTTGTTCCGCGCTGCGATCATACCGGGCGCTCTGTTGGCTGTCCTGTATATGGCCTATGCGATCGGGCGCTGTCTGATCAATTCGTCACTCGGTCCAATCCTGCCGGCTGATGAACAACCACAGACCTCTCCGTATTACGTTATTGAGGTCGCGCTGGTGATGAGCGCACTGGCCGTCTTCATCTGGCTATGCGTAGCCGGCGCCAGCGGTGATCTCGCAGTCATTCCGCTTGGAGGTCTGATTTTCCCCATTTTATGGCTGGCGCTGATGTTCGGCGCCTACCGTGTCTTGCGCAACTGGCGCCCAGGTGGGTTCTATTTTTCCGAGTTATGGTACGAATTCTTCATGGGACTGGTGCCTCCGACCGTGTTGATCGCATTCGCCCTTGGTTCGATCCTGGCCGGCTGGGCGACACCGGCTGAAGCGGCCGCGTGCGGCGCCTTCGGCTCAATCGTTTTGTCTGTGGCCTATCGCAAGTTTTCGACCGGGGGGTTGTTTGATGCGTTGATCAAGTCGTTGGAGATCACGGTCCTGATCATGTTCCTGGTTGCGGCCTCGAACTTCTTCGGCGCTGTGTTCTCCAATCTGGGAACACCGACCTTCCTGACCGAAGTCCTCTTGTCCTTCGATCTGTCCGTAGTGGCAATGTTGATCTTCGTCATGGCACTCATCTTCCTGCTCGGCTGGCCTTTGGAATGGGTGCCGATCGTCCTGATCATTGTGCCAATTCTGGTGCCGCTGCTCGTCGACTTGCAGGTCAATCTGGTCTGGTTTGCCATTCTGGTGGCGGTCAATCTGCAAACGGCCTGGCTGTCTCCACCCGTGGCATTGTCTGCCTATTTCCTCAAAGGCGTGGCGCCGGAGTGGGACTTGAAGGACATCTATCTGGGCATGATGCAGTTCATGGTCATCCAGGTGGTCGGCTTGTCATTGATCTTCATTTTCCCGGGCCTTGTGCTCTGGTTGCCCGACTACCTGTCGGCTGCGGGCGCCAAACCGTTCTTTGACTACGTCGGCTTCGGGCCGGTTCTAGGCGGGAACTGATGGACTGATATCACAAATTCGAAGCAGGATCCTGAGGGTGTATTTTCCGAAATCGGACTGATCCTGAGCTAGATTGATAACTAAATTCGACGTGGTGAATTTATCGCGCGCTGAACATATTGGAGAATGACGCAATGACTGTGGAGTATCTCAAAAAGGCTGACAAAACGTCAGCCAGCGGTGAAGACGATGTGCGGGCAACCGTTGAATCCGTGCTGGCGGAGATCGAGGCCGGCGGTGACGACAAGGCGCGTGAATATTCCGCAAAATTCGACAAGTGGGACGGCGATATCATCGTTTCGGACGACAATATCAAAGAGGCCTCAGCCAAGGTATCACAGACGCTTAAAGACGATATCCGGTTTGCTCATGACAACGTGCGCAAGTTTGCCGAGGCGCAAAAGGCAACGATCCAGGATTGCGAAGTGGAGGTCGTGCCGGGCCTGATCGCAGGCCAGAAACAGCTGCCGGTATCAGCAGCGGGTTGTTATGTGCCGGGCGGCCGCTACAGCCACATTGCGTCGGCCATCATGACCGTGACGACGGCCAAGGTCGCCGGTGTCGATCATATCGCGGCATGTTCGCCGCCGCGGCCGGGCATCGGCATCAATCCGGCCATACTTTATACGCTCGATCTGTGCGGCGCCGACAGCGTGCTCAATCTCGGCGGTATCCAGGGCATCGCGGCAATGGCCTTTGGGCTGTTCGGCCTGCCGACATCTGACATCCTGGTCGGACCGGGCAACCAGTTCGTTGCCGAAGCGAAACGGGTTCTGTACGGCCGGGTCGGCATCGACATGTTTGCCGGTCCCACCGAATCGATGGTCATCGCCGATGCCTCGGCCGATCCGCACATTGTCGCCTGGGACCTGGTTGGCCAGGCCGAGCACGGCTACAACTCGCCGGTATGGCTGATTTCACTCGACCGGAGCCTGGCTGAAGAGGTCGCCGGGATTGTGCCCGGTATCATCGAGACGCTGCCAGAGACCAACCGCCAGAATGCCGAAGCGGCATGGCGCGATTATGCCGAGATCATCGTCACCGACAGCCGTGAAGAAGCCGTGAAGGTGTCCGATGAGTATGCTTCCGAACACCTGCAGGTGCAGTGCGACGACCTCGACTGGTGGCTGGCGAATTTGCGCAACTATGGCTCGCTGTTCCTTGGGGAGGAAACCACAGTTGCATTTGGTGACAAGGTGTCGGGGCCGAACCATGTGCTGCCGACCAAGGGGGCGGCGAAATATTCCGGCGGCCTGTCGGTCGGCAAATACATGAAGACCGTGACCTGGCAGCGGATGACCCGCGAAGCCAACCACGACATCGCACAATCGTGCGCCCGGATCTCCCGGCTCGAGGGCATGGAAGGCCACGCTCGTACTGCAGATGTACGGCTTGAAAAGTATTTTCCGGGAGTCAATTTCGACCTCACGGCATCCGAGGAAGGCTGACCTCCGATGCCTGAGAGTTTCATCGACTCGCTGTTTTCGTTGAAGGGCCGGGTGGCGCTGGTGAGCGGCGCTTCCTCGGGTATCGGCCGGCATATGGCGCTCACACTGTCGCGGGCCGGCGCCGAGGTGATCGGCATGGCGAGGCGCGCCGATGGCCTGCAGTCGCTGGTCAACGAAGTGGCCGAGAACGGCGGTAGGGCCGAGGCGATCGGTGTTGATCTGGCGGCCGAAGATGACTGGGCACGACTGGCAGAAGCGGCAACCGAAATCTTTGGGGCGCCGGATATTCTGGTGAATGCGGCCGGCGTCAATCTCAGGCAGGCGGCCGATGACGTTACGCCCGACGGCTGGAACCAGACGCTGCATCTTAATTTGTCTGTGCCGTTCTTTCTTGCCCAGGTGCTGGTGCCGGGCATGCGTGATAAGGGCAGCGGCAATATCATCAACATCGCCTCGCTCCAGTCGTACCGGGCGTTTGCAAACGGTATTGCCTATGGCGCCTCCAAGGGTGGCGTCACCCAGCTGACGCGGGCGATGGCCGAGGCCTGGTCATCGCACGGTATTACCGCCAACGCCATCGTGCCGGGGTTCTTTCCAACCGAGCTAACAGCGCCGGTGTTTGGCGATGACGACCTGGCGGCGCACCATGCCGCGGCAACCGCGATCGGGCGCAACGGCGAGATGAGCGATCTTGACGGTCTTACCGTGTTTCTGGCCGCACGGGGCTCAAGCTATATCACGGGCCAGGTGATCGGCGCCGAAGGTGGATATCTGGCGAAATGAAAGCACTTGTCTATACCGGCCCGGAGGCTATGGAGTTTCGCGATGCGGGCGATCCGGAACCGCGTGACGGCGAGGTTGTGATCGAAGTCGATGCGGTCGGCATCTGCGGTTCCGACATGCACGCCTGGCATGGCCATGACGAGCGCCGGCCGGCGCCGCTGATCCTTGGCCATGAGGCCGCCGGTGTTGTCCAGACCGGCGCGATGGCCGGCAGGCGGGTGACGGTCAATCCACTGGTTGCCTGCATGACCTGCAGCTATTGCACGGCGGGCCGCACCAACCTGTGCCCGTCGCGGCAGATCATCTCGATGCCGCCGCGCGAGGGGGCTTTTGCCCAGTTCATTGCAATGCCGGAACGAAACCTGATCGAGGTGCCGGATACGGTCGAGCTGCAGGTTGCTTCGCTGACCGAGCCGATGGCCTGCTCATGGCATGCGGTCGAGCTGGCGGCGGCGGGGCTGTTTGAACCTATCGGTGAGGCAACAGCCGTCGTGCTGGGTGGCGGGGCGATCGGCCTGGCGGCGGCCCTGGCGCTCGATGCCTTTGGCTGCGATGACATCTGGATTGCCGAGACCAATCCGCTGCGCCATCAGATCCTCAGCAAGGCCGGGCCGTTCAATGTCTATAACCCGCTAAGCGGTCCCGGGCCCGATGCCGGATCGGTGCATGTCGTTGTCGATGCCTTTGGCGGCGCGGCAACACGGGCCTCGTCCACGGCCCTGGCGCGGCCGGGCGGTGTCGTCGTGCATGTCGGACTGGCCGGCGGCGAACCCGGCCTTGATGTGCGCCGGATGACGCTGCAGGAGATCACCTTCATCGGCAGCTACACCTATACGATGGACGATTTTGCCAACACCGCAGCAGCGATCTTCGATGGCCGGCTCGGTGATCTCGACTGGTTCGAAGAGCGCCCACTCAGCGATGGCGCCGGCGCCTTTACCGACATCAACAGCGGCCGTGCCGCCCATCCCAAGATTATTCTGAGACCTTAAACCCCAAGGAGCATATGAAGTGAGTATTCCGCAATTGCTGGTACATGACCGAAAGGACAATGTCGGCGTCGTTGTTGTCGAAGGCCTGACGGCGGGCACCGAGATGCTGTGCGTTGTCACAGAAGACAATTCCGATTTCAAACTGACCGCCAAGGCCGATGTGCCGATCGGCCACAAGGTGGCGGTTGCCGACCTTTCAGAGGGCGACACGATCATCAAGTACGGCGAAGACATCGGCCGCATGGTGGCAAGCGTCGAAAAGGGCGGTCACGTCCACGTCCACAACCTGAAAACCAAGCGCTGGTAAGGAGACCAAAAATGGCCCAGAGCAATCAGAAAATCATGGCTTACCGGCGCGAGAACGGCCGGGTCGGGGTTCGCAACCACGTCGTCATCCTGCCTGTTGACGATATCTCCAACGCAGCCTGCGAGGCGGTCGGCAACAACATCAAGGGCACCATGGCACTGCCGCACTCCTATGGCCGGCTGCAGTTCGGCGAGGATCTCGAACTGCATTTCCGCACCATCATCGGCACCGGCGCCAACCCGAATGTCGCCGCCGTCGTGGTGATCGGCATCGAGCCGGGCTGGACCCAGAAGATCGCCGACGGCATTGCCGAGACCGGCAAGCCGGTGGCGGCCTATTCGATCGAGCAGAACGGCGATCTCAACACGATCTGCGCGGCCTCGCGCAAGGCGAAGGAATTCGTCCATTGGGCGACGGAACTGCAGCGCGAAGAGTGCGATCTGTCGGAGCTGTGGGTGTCGACCAAATGCGGTGAGTCCGATACGACGACCGGCCTGTCATCTTGTCCGACGGTCGGCAACATGTATGACAAACTGTTGCCAACCGGGCTTTACGGCTGCTTCGGCGAAACATCGGAAATCACCGGGGCAGAGCACCTGTGCAAGGCGCGGGCGGCCAATCCGGAGGCCGGCGAAAAGTTCATGAAGCTGTTCCAGGCCTATCAGGACGATGTTATCGAGCCGTTCAAGACATCGGACCTGTCGGACAGCCAGCCGACCAAGGGCAACATCGAGGGTGGCCTGACGACGATTGAGGAAAAGGCGCTTGGCAATCTGGAAAAGATCGGCCGGACTTCGACCTATATCGATGCGCTCGAACCGGCCGAGGCGCCGGCCAAGGGTCCCGGCCTGTATTACATGGACACCTCTTCGGCAGCGGCCGAGTGCGTGACGCTGATGGCGGCGGCCGGCTATGTGGTGCACACGTTCCCGACCGGCCAGGGCAATGTGGTCGGCAATCCGATCGTGCCGGTCATCAAGATCACCGGCAATCCACGTACGGTGCGCACCATGTCGGAACATGTCGATGTCGATGTCACCGGGGTCCTGCGCCGTGACATGACCATCGATCAGGCCGGCGATGCGCTTATCGAGATGATCAGGCGCACGGCCAATGGGCGCAACACGGCGGCCGAGGCTCTCGGCCACCGCGAGTTCGTGATGACCAAGCTGTACCGCTCGGCCTGATCGCAAAATCAGAACACCGTGACCGCGAAAGGCTCTTCAGCTTTTCGCGGTCCGGCGTGCCGGCAATGAAAATGTCTTGAGCCTGGCGACGCGGGCAACTATCGCTAACGGCATGACAGATACACCAGACGACCTTCCCGCATTTGCCAAAGGCGCGATCAATCTCGCCTCACCTCGCCTTGGCTCCAAAGCCGTTGCGGCGAACGACGAATTCTTTGCCGCCAAGGAGCGCATGCTGGCCGATGCGGCACCGGTCTTTGTTCCCGACAAGTTCGATGACCACGGCAAGTGGATGGACGGCTGGGAAACCCGGCGGCGGCGCGAGCCGGGCCATGACTGGTGCCTCATTCGCCTGGGCGCTGCCGGCATCATCGCCGGTGTTGATATCGACACCAGCCATTTCACCGGCAACTTCCCGCCGGCAGCCTCGATCGAGGCCTGCCTCAGCGACGACCATCCTGGCGAAGACGCCGACTGGAGCAAACTGGTGCCAAAGAGCGACTTAAGCTCATCGTCACATCATTTCATCGCGGTCGACGACGGCCGGCCGTTCAACTGGCTGCGGCTCAACATCTTTCCCGATGGCGGTATCGCCAGACTGCGGGTCTATGGCCAGCCGTTTTGCGAATGGGACAAGCGCGATCACAGCGCGGCCCATGAACTGTCGGCGCTGAAGAACGGCGGCCGGGTCATCGGTTACAACGATGCCCACTATGGCGATGTCTGGGCAGTGCTCACCGAGGGCCGCGGCGTCACCATGGGCGATGGCTGGGAAACCCGGCGGCGGCGCGAACCGGGCCATGATTGGCTGGTCATTGCGCTTGGCCACGCGGGCGAGATCGATCGGATCGAGGTCGACACGGCGCACTTCAAGGGAAATTACCCGGACCGCTGCTCACTACAGGCAGCGCTCGTCGAAATCGGCGATGATGCTGCGATCCTCAGCCAGGCCGAGACCTGGTCAGAACTGATGGGTGAGCAAAAACTGTCAGCCGACACCATCCACACGTTCGAAGGTGCCGACATCAAGACCGTCGGCCCGATCAGCCACGTCCGGCTCAATATCTTTCCGGACGGTGGGGTCAGCCGCTTGCGACTGTTTGGCAAGCTTTCCAGCTAGCCCTTGTACGACACATAGAAGTTGCGCCAGGCGTGGGCGAGGGTGTCCTGATTCACCTCGATGGGGATTTCATAGTACTCGCACATGGAGATGACCTGGTCGATGAAGAAGCCGGGGTGATAGGCTGACGGCTCTTCCTTCAACTTGTCGTAACGCTCCTTGAACAGGTAATTGGTCATGGCGGTGGTGAACTCAATGCCATTGGCCGCGCAGACCTTCTTGAAAATCTCGACAAAATCCTCGCGCGTCGGCTTGGGCACCTCGATCTTGTAGTAGAGCCGGCGCAGCGCAGCTTCATCCGTCAGTTCGTGCGGCGGTATGTTGGTTGAAAAAACCACCAGCTCATCGAACGGAATCGGGAACTTCTTGCCGGTATGCAACGTGAGGTAATCGATCTCGCGTTCGAGCGGGACGATCCAGCGGTTGAGGATCGCCTGGGGCGGGTCTTTCTGGCGGCCAAAATCATCAACGATGAAGACACCGCCCAGTGCTTTCAGGTGAAGTGGCGCCTCGTAAAATTTCGACACCGGCGAGTACTGCAGTTCGAGCTGATCAAGGGTCAATTCGCCGCCGGTCTTGATGACCGGCCGTTTGCACGGCACCCAGCGGGCATCCGTTGCCAGCTTGCCGCGCGGAATGAGGCTTTCGGTATCCGGCGCGTCATCGAAATCATCGGCTGTTTCGTGAACCGAGGGATCGAAGAAGTTGATGATCTGGCCGGCAATCTCGATGGAGTGGGGCAAATAGATGGTCTGGGCAAATGAAGCACCGATCGCTTCGGCGATGCAGGTCTTGCCGTTGCCGGGGGCACCGTAAAGGAGAATGGACTTTGCCGAATTGGCGGCCGGCCCGACCTGCTGGATCAGCTCAACGGGCAGGATCAGATCGGACAGGCTGTTGGCCAGCGTTTCGGGACCGATATGTTCCACAGCGACCCGCTGGCTGTAGACCTGGTTGCAGAAATCTTCCAGCGGTACCGGAACGGCACCGACATATTGCGATTGCTGCATGGCATCGAGCGCCCAGGCCTTGCCCTTGTCAGACAGAATGTAGCGGATCTCAGAGGAAATATCGGAGCCGGCCAGACCGCGCGATTCAACCAGCGCCATCTCGTTCATGATCTCCAGGATCGACGTCACGATGGCCGGCGAAATCTTGAGCTGCTGCGACAGTGTCGAGGCTCTTTCAAGGCCGAGTGAATACATTGTCTTTGCTGTCAGGTTGAGCAGCATGCCTTCCTCGATGCCGGTGTCCTGCATCGTGTTGGGTCTTGCAGGGGCCTTGATGTCACTCACAGCCAAATCCTTTCAAGCTTATGTCATTCGCCGTTGCCGTTGGTTGGCGTGCGGGTTTTCTGTACCGTTTCAAGGGCACGATCAAGCGCCGATCTGATCATGCGCGCCGCACGTCAAACCCCAGGCACCGCCAACAAGTACAATTTTCTGCGAATTTGACGCAATGTAAATGACACAACCGATGCACGGTTAATTTCGGGCGTTGTTAAATTGAACTTTCAGATGCAGAATCGGTGGCATATGCCAGGCTCACAGGACATGACCGACGACGAACTGATCATTTACGACGGGCGCCAGTCAGAAACCGCCGCCGCCGTGCAGCGCGGCGTGTCGCGCATGCTGTCGATGGCCGGGTTTGCCACCCTGCCGGAATTCCCGCTGGTCTCCGGGCGGCGGGCCGACATCTTCGCGGTCAATGACAAAGGCCGCATCTGGATCATCGAGATCAAATCGTCGGTTACCGACTTCCGGGCAGACAACAAATGGCCCGAGTACTGGGATTATTGCGACCAGCTGTATTTCGCGGTGCCGCCGGATTTGCCGCAGGACATCCTGCCGGGGGAGGCCGGGTTGATTGTTGCCGATGCCTGGGGGGCCGAGATCCTGCGCCAGCCGGAGCCACAACTGCTGGCTGCCGCCCGGCGCAAGGCGGTCACCCTGCGCTTTGCCCGCGCCGCGGCACTGCGCCTACATTCGGTCTACGATCCCAGGGTTGCCGGGTTGTTGAGAAACGAGGACTAACTCTAGCGCGGGGCGCGTTTGGCGAGGATGCGCTGCAGGGTGCGGCGGTGCATGTTGAGCTGGCGGGCGGTCTCGGAGACATTGCGGTTACACAGCTCGTAGACACGCTGTATATGCTCCCAGCGGACCCGGTCGGCCGACATCGGGTTTTCCGGCAGGGCGGCGCGCTGGTCGGGGCCAGCCATGAGCGCACCATAAACCGCATCGGCATCAGCCGGCTTGGCAAGGTAATCGATCGCGCCCAGTTTGACCGCGCTGACGGCGGTCGCCAGATTGCCGTAACCGGTCAGCACGACAGCGCGCGCTTCGGGACGGGCCTGGTGCAGGGCTTCAATCACATCAAGCCCGCTGCCATCGGTCAGCCGCAGATCGACCACTGCGTAATCCGGCGGGCTCGCCTTGATCTGGGCGATGCCCTCGGCAACAGTCTCGGCCATGCGCACATCAAAGCCGCGGGTTTCCATTGCCCTGCCCAGGCGATTAAGAAACGGGCGGTCATCATCGACCAGTAAAAGCGATTGCTGTGTGTTGCCGGATGTGTCCGTCATGATCCCAACTCGATATTCCAACTGTTGCCAAGTATGATGCGGCAACGACCCCGATTTGTCTTTGCGTTTTTCAAAACGCTGCTTCTTTATACGGGTCATGACACCATTAGGACAAGACTCCACAGGGTCAGGGGTTTGGGTCATCGAAATTGATTGTGTGGCAGCGTTTGACGTGAGTTGTAATTGCCGGCCCGGCGCAGTAACTCACTACGGAAACATCGATATTGAGATTCGCCTCGTTTCGGCGGGAAACACACGTTACAGTTAACAACCATGTCATCTGCCATCGACCAAAACAATCCAGAGCGCCCCGATACGCTGCGTCGGCCCATGCGCAAACGCATAAAACGCTTCGGCAAGAAGATGACCCGGCGGATTGCCGGCATTCAGGCGAGCCAGTCGCTGGTGCCCGATACGCCGATCATCGGCAACGAGCATTTCGACTTTCTGGATGGCTTTACCGACAACTGGCAAACCATCCGCGATGAGGTGGTGGAGATTCTCAAGCACCGTGACGATATTCCGGCGTTCCAGGAAATCTCGCCGGACCAGTACCGTATTTCGAAGGGCAAGAACTGGCGCACTTTCGTGCTGTACGGATTCGGTAAAAAGATGGAACGTAATGCCGAACAGGCACCGGTCACGACACGGATCCTCGAACAGGTGCCAAACCTCCAGACGGCATGGTTCTCGATCCTGGCGCCGGGTTATCACATTCCTGCCCATACCGGTGTGACCAAGGGCATTTTGCGCTCGCATCTCGGCCTGATCATTCCCAAAGAGCAGGAAAAATGCCGGATTCGCGTTGGCGATGACATCCATGTCTGGCGGCCAGGCGAAATCTTCGTCTTCGACGACACCTATGAGCACGAGGTGTGGAACGATACCGACGAAGAGCGGGTCGTTCTACTGTTCGATTTCGACCGGCCGATGCGGTTTTGGGGACGCGCGCTCAACAGCATGTTCCTAAAGCTGATGAAACTGACCGCGTTCTATCAAGAGCCGCGAAAGAACCTGATAAACTTCGAAGACCGGTATGAAGCCGCGATCCGCCGGGCCGATGCCAATCTGGAAAAGCTCAGCGATGGCGACGACTAACGGCTCAACGCGTACAAATGATCGCGGCGCGCTGCGCCGGCTCCTGTGGATCTTCTTCCAGGCCGAGGGAACCCGTCCCTATCTGGTGCTGTTCTGCCTCCTGATTGCCGGTGCCTTTGAAGCGGTCAGTCTGTCGGCCATGCTGCCGGCGGCAACCACGCTTAGCGGCGGGCCGGTGGAGAATTCTTCGGCTTTCAACCAGATGGTGCTCAACGCGATTTCCGGTGTGGGGTTTGAGCCGAGCCTTCCGGTGCTGATCATCATCGTGGTCGGGGCCATGGTGGCTAAGAGCATTTTGTCATTCCTGGCGATGACATATGCGGGATATTCTGTTGCCGTTGTCAGCGTTACCTTGCGCAAAAGGTTGCTGAAGGCGTTGTTTGCGGCAAACTGGGCCTACTTCACCAGCCTGCGCGGCGGCAGCATCGCCAATACGTTCAGCGTCAACGCCACCAACGCCGGGCAGGCGTATTATCTGGCGGCCCAGAGCATCGCACTTGGCCTGCAGTGCGTTGTCTATATCGGCGTGGCGGTTTTCGTTTCGTATAAACTGGCGCTGGCCGGCTGTGCGTTCGGGCTGATTACAACGGCAATCCTGTCGGGCCTGATCAAGCTGGGCCGCCGCGCGGGTTACAAACAGACCGACCGGACCGCGGAACTGGTTGCGCATCTCAGCGATGCGCTCGGCAATATCAAGCCGATCAAGACAATGAACCGGCAGGAACACTTTCTGGCCTATTCAGCGCGCAAGATCCAATCGCTGAAACGTGCATTGGTCAACCAGGCGATCTCGCGGGAAGGCTTGTATTATGGCGGTGACCTGCTGTCGGCACTGGTGATCGGCCTGGGCGTTTATATGGCCGGTGTCTACTGGCTTATCCCACTGCCCGAACTGGTGGTCATCGGGGTCATCTTTTTCCAGGTAACCGCGATCATTTCCAAGGTGCAGCGGCGCTACCAAAGAGTGGCCGCCCTTGAAAGCGCCTATATCAGATCATACGAGCAGATCGAAGAGCTTGAGAGAAACCTCGAGGTCGATAACGGTGGCCAGACACCGACCCTGAACCAGGGCATCACGTTTGACAATGTCAGTTTTTCCCATGGTGACAACGCGGTCATCCGCAACGCCTCACTCGAGATCGCCGCCGGCGGCATCACGGTGCTGCAAGGACCGTCCGGCGCCGGCAAGACAACCCTGATCGATCTGTTGTTGGGCCTCTACCAGGCGGACAGCGGGCGCATCGAGATTGACGGACTGCCGATTGCCGAGGTTGATCTTGCCCAATGGCGGTCCATGACAGGCTACGTGCCGCAGGAGCTTTCACTGCTGCACGGCACGGTGATGATCAATGTCGCGCTCGGCGATGCAAACGTCAGCCGCGAGGCTGTCGTTGAGGCGATGACGCGTGCGGGTGCAGAACCGCTGATCAACGAGCTGTCTGCCGGGATAGATACCGATGTTGGCGAGATGGGGTCCAAACTGTCCGGCGGGCAACGCCAGCGGATTTCGCTTGCCCGGGCGCTGATCCTCAAACCGAAGCTGTTGATCCTGGATGAGGTGACCAGCGCGCTCGACCCGGAGACCGAACAACGGATCTGCGACAGTGTTGCCGGGCTTGCCGGCGAATACACGATTGTGGTGATCACGCATCGGCCGGCCTGGGTCGCCGTTGCAACGCAGCTCTACAGCATCGATGCCGGCACGGTCCGCCGGGTGCCGGTGCCGCTTAGAGCCGGGCAGGCCAGCACAGCATGACCTCGCCTGATTTCGCCATCGAGGTTCGCGGCGTTAGCGACGATGCCGGCCTGAAGGCGTTCCTCGATGTGCCGTTCATCATCTACAGCGATGATCCGAACTGGGTGCCGCAACTGGATATGGAACGGCGCGAGCATCTGTCGGCCAAACACAATCCTTATTTCGAACATGCCGAGGCACAGCTGTTTGTTGCATACAAGAACGGCCAGCCGGTTGGGCGGATTTCGGCGCAGGTTGATCAATTGCGGCTGGAGCGATATGGCGACGCCGGCGGGCAGTTCGGGTTTCTCGAGGGCATAGAGGACCCGGATGTGTTTGCAAAGTTGCTCGAGGCGGCCGAGGGCTGGCTGACGGCGCGCGGCATGAAACTGGCCAAGGGGCCGTTCAGTTTTTCGATCAACGAGGAAACCGGCCTTTTGGTTGACGGCTTCGAGCGGCCGCCATCGATCATGATGGGCCATGCCAAGCCTTATTATGGCGCACAGCTGGAGGCGCTTGGATACGCCAAGGCCATGGACGTCATTGCCTATGACTATGACGCGCTTATTCCACTGCCGCGTTCGATGCGCTCGATGGTCGACAAGGCGCTCAAGTCCGGCGACATGACGATCCGCACGATCAGCAAGAAGAATCTGGCACACGACCTCGACATCATCATCGACATTTTCAACGATGCCTGGTCGGACAACTGGGAATTCGTGCCGATGACCAGGGCCGAGGTCGCCGCGCTTGGCAAGAACCTAAAATTCCTGGTGTCGGAAGGCTATATCGCGATTGCCGACTGG
>JABDJG010000155.1 GCA_013002595.1 Hyphomicrobiales bacterium
TTGAAACGGGGGAACCTGAGATGCCTGGTGGGGGGCTCGGTTCCCCCGCTTTCTGTTCAACTCCAGGTTTCCTGTACTACTTGCCCTTGAAGTCGGGCCGGCGTTTCTCAATAAACGCCCGCATGCCTTCCTTTTGATCCTCTGTATCGAACATCGAAACGAACGTGCGCCGTTCATCGATGAGGCCATCATCGAGCGGCTTGTCGACACCGGACAGGACCAGCCGCTTGATCTCGCGCGCCGCGATCGGCGGCAATCGGGCAATCCTGGAGGCAATTTCCAGCGCCCGCGCCAAAGCCTGATCGTCCGCCACGACCTCGCTGACCAGCCCCATTGCCGACGCATCGGCCGCACTGACCGGTTCACCGGTCAGCAACATCTGCATCGCCTTGAACTTGCCGACCGCCCGGGTCAGCCGCTGCGTGCCGCCGGCGCCGGGGATGATACCGACGCGGATCTCCGGCTGGCCGAACTTTGCACCCTCGCCTGCAACGATGATGTCGGCGTGCATGGCCAGCTCACAGCCACCGCCGAGCGCCCAGCCATTGACCGCGGCAACGATCGGCTTGGCGAACCTGCGGATCACCTGCCAGGCGGCCTCACCGCCGGTATTGGCCATGTCTTCAGCCGAGGCCTCGGCCATCGCCTTGATGTCGGCACCGGCGGCGAACACCTTGTCGGTGCCGGCAAGCACAACACAGCGCACGGCGTCATCGGCGCCGAACTGTTCAAAGGCCGCCGCCAGTTCACCGCGCACCACTTCATTGAGCGCATTGCGTGCTTCCGGCCGGTCGAACCTGATCAGACCGACGCCAGCTTGTTCCAGACTGGTCTTGACGAACTCGCCCACGTGCTTTCCCCATAACGTTCAGATTTCGACAGAAGGTGGCCTGTTTGGCCGGCCCTTGTCAACGAACGGTCAACGGGGCTTGAACAGGCTGATCAGTGGCAGTAAACCGGATGCCTGCTTTCAAGGCGACCAAGGGCCTCGCAATGAACATTTCACCGGCAACCGGCGCATTGGGAGCCCATGTCGACGGTCTCGACCTGACGGCCCTCGATGCCACACAGTTTGCGGCGCTGAAATCGGCGCTCGATGAGCATCTGGTGCTTTATGTTGCAGGCCAGGACCTCGACCGCCATCAACTGAGCGCACTTGGCCGCCGGTTCGGCCCGCTGTTCCGCCATCCGATCGTCGACAATGGCTTTGCCGACTGCCCCGAGGTCCTTGAGTTGCTGCGCGAACCCGAGGACAAGATCATGTTCGGCGGCGAAAGCTGGCATGCCGACATCACCTGGATGAACCCGGCCGGATATGTCTCCATCCTGCACGGCATCGAATTGCCGCCGGTCGGCGGGGATACCGCCTTTGCCAGCAACATTGCGGCCTTTGAAACGCTCTCGGACGGCCTCAAAAGCTTCCTGCGCGGCCAAAGTGCCTATCATAGCTATCACTGGTACGAACACCGCGAAGACCCGGACTATACCGCTCTCCAGCCGGTGGTCCGCCGCCACCCGGCAAGCGGCCGCGAGGGCCTTTATGTCAATCGCATGTTCACCAGCCGCTTTGACGGCATGACGGCCAAGGAAAGCGCACCCATCCTCGATCACCTGTTTGCCCATATGGAACAACACCCGTTCACCTGCCGGTTCCGCTGGCAAAAGGGCGGCGTTATCCTGTGGGACAACCGGTTCACCCTGCATTATCCGATCAACGATTTTCACGGCGTGCGCCGCCGCATGATCCGCACAACCAGCCTGGAGGCTTGAATGACCACGAAACCCGGCCTGTTCTCAGGCGTCCTTGTGCCTGCCCTGACGCCGTTCAAACAGGACCTGTCGCCGGATGCCGCGCGCTTTACCGCCCTGTGCAAATACCTGCTGGCCCAAGGGGCAAACGGCCTTGCCGTCTTCGGCACGACCAGTGAAGGCAATTCGATCTCGGTTGCCGAGCGCAACCAGCTGCTCGATCATCTCGCCGCTGAGGGCATTGATACCGCCACCCTTTTGCCCGGCACCGGCGCCTGCGCGCTCACCGATGCTGTCGAGCTCACCCGGCATGCGGTCGATATCGGCGCCGGCGGCGTCCTCGTCTTGCCGCCGTTCTATTACAAGAACCAGTCCAATGACGGCTATTACGCCTACTTCAGCGAGATCATCCAGCGCATCGGCGATGCCAAACTGAAACTCTACCTGTACCACTTCCCGCAGATGTCGGCCGCGCCGGTCTCCATCGACCTCATCGCCCGCCTGCATGGCGACTATCCCGATACCGTCGTCGGACTGAAGGATTCTTCGGGCAACTGGGACGGCACCAGACGCATGATCGCCGAGTTCCCGGAGATGGCGATCTTCCCGTCATCGGAAACCCTGGTCAACGAGGGCTTGCAGCTTGGCGCCGCTGGCTGCATCTCGGCCACCGCCAACGTCCAGGTCGGCGCCATCCGCCAGCTGATCGAGGCGCACGGAACGCCTGAGGCGAATGCCCTGCACGACCAAGTCGCCGCCGTCCGGTCGGTCTTTGAAGGCTACCCGCTGGTCTCAGCGCTGAAGGCAACCCTTGCCCGCGACACCGGCGATGCCAGCTGGCACGCCTTGCGCCCGCCGCTCACCCCGCTGGCTGCGGAACAGGCCGCAGAATTGGCCAATGCGCTTGATTCAATTGCTGGGTATGCGCCGGTAACGCTTTGATCTAAAAACGAAAAAGAGCCGCCCAAAGG
>JABDJG010000156.1 GCA_013002595.1 Hyphomicrobiales bacterium
CAATCATACGCTATTTTGGTGATGAGTTCGAACTTCCGCTTGTGGCACGTCCCGGACCGACTGCTCGCGCGGCGATGTTGTCGGCTGTGCGTGCAATAGCGGGCCTATTGGAGAAAGTTGCTCGCAAGTCGTATCGAAAGGCAGCAGGCTTGGGAAAGTATCGTCGTGCATGCCAGCGTGGCGCGGCGAAACAATCTCAAATCCGGTTATCCGTTTTAAGGACAGATCACCAACCGGGAAGTGTCATTTACCCATTGGGCCGGAAGGCACAAGACTTGCGCAACAGACTTGGGGTTTTCATCGGCCCACATATTGGTTCGGACAACATGCGCTTGTCCCCTTTCCGGATGATTGTCCGGAAAGGGGTCTGTTTTCAGTAACGCAGGTATTGTCAATTCAGGCGGTGATTACACCATCCACCAGCGCTCGAGGATGCGCCTGCCGTCAAAGGCCTTGAACCACGAAATGTCGCCATGGGCGATCTTGTCGTTCTTGGCAGTGACCGCATTGGCAAACATCGGCACTATTGTTCCACCGTCATCTCGCAGAAGAACCTGCATCTCGCGGTACATATCCTTGCGCTTTGCGGTGTCAAGTTCGGCCCGCGCGGCAACCAACAGTTCCTGGAACCGGGCATTTTCCCATTTGGTGTCGTTCCACGAGGCACCTGTTGCATAGCCGGTGGTGAACATGGCATCGGCCGTTGGATAGCCACCCCAGTAACAGGCGCACCAGGGCTTCTTCAGCCAGACCTTCGACCAGTAGCCGTCGTTGGCCTCACGCACGACATTGATCTTGATGCCGGCCTTGGCGGCAGACGCCTGGATCAGCTGGGCCGCATCGAGCGCACCGGCGAAGGCTGCGTCTGCAGCGCTTAGATCGATCGTAATATCGCCGACCCCGGATTTCTTCATGTGATGCTTGGCCTTGTCCGGATCGAACGGCGTCTGACCAATCTCATCGGCTGAGGCGAAATAAGGATAGGTAGGCCCGATCGGGTGGTCATTGCCGATGACGCCATGGCCAACCAGAACTTTTTCTACCAGCTCCTGGCGGTCAACGGAAAGCTTGAGCGCCATGCGAACATCCGGGTTGTCGAACGGAGCTATGTTGGTCAGCATCGGGAACGTGTAGTGCAATGGTCCGGCACCTTCTTCCACGGTGATGCCCGGCTTTCTTTTCATCAGCGGAATGGTCTTCAGGTCAACCTGATCGATCGCATCCACCGAACCGGTGATCAGCGCATTGTTGCGCGCGGTTGAGTCGGCAATGGTCAGCAACTCGATTGAGTCAGCATGCGCCCGGCCTTCTTTCCAGTAGTTGGCAAAACGCTCGAAGTCATAGCGCACGCCCGGGTCTTCCTTTTTCAGCCTGTAGCCGCCCGACCCGCCCGACTGCCAGTCAATGGTGTTGTCCTTGGCCGGATAGATGGTGAACGTCGCCGCATTGAAGCTGAACGGGAAATCGGCATTGCCGCCGGTCAACTCAAACACCACCGTGTGCGGGCCGTCCGCCTTGATCGACTTGATCGGCGCCACGATTGGCTTGCCGACCGATTTGCTGTCTTCGCCGCGGTGGAAATTGATCGAGGCGATAACGTCCTCGGACGTCATGGTCTTGCCGTTATGGAACTCGACCCCTTTGCGAAGCTTGAAGGTCCAGATCCTGGCATCCGGAGATGCTTCCCATTCGGTTGCAAGGGACGCTACCAGATTCCCGTTTGCATCAAGTTCTGTCAGGGTGTTGGCGACACCGAACGTGGCGACCCACTGGAGGCCGTTTTCGATCTTTGCCGGATCGAGCGTATCCGAGGTGGCGCCGTGCCCCATGGCAAGGCGCATGTGGCCGCCCTTTTTGGGTGTTGCGGCATGGGCCTGACCGAACATCTGTGTGCCCGCCGCCAGCGCAAAGCCCAGCGCACTGGTGCGGCCGAGGAATTCGCGCCGCGTGATGCGGCCGCTTTGCACTTCACCAATGAGCCATTGGGCGTATTTTTCGTCAGAATTGTTCATGTTTTCCTCCCGTTGAAGTAACATCACCCGCCAACTTCCGGTCTGCAGACCGGTTGTGGTGCCGGGTCCCTGGCAAAGCCTAGCCTCATTGAGCTGGCAGTTACAAACTTAATTCCTCTGGCGATGACAGGCCAATCTGACTGGTGTTGCCTCAGGCAGCACGATGGTGGACCAAATCGGCCCACCGGACGTCGTTAAGAAACTTGCCCGATGCACTACATCGCGTTTCGTTTCTCAACTAGCCGAGTGAACCGATTTGGACCATCAAATGGTTCACAATGAAAGCAAACCGCTTTAGTTGAACGGGGAGACGCGGGGGCGATCGGAGAAACCCATGCACGAAGAGGCGCTCAATCTACGCGATGTAATGGTTTTCCTCTTCGCGGCTGGCATCGTCGTTCCGCTCGTCCGCCGCTTGAGCGTTAGCCCGGTATTCGGGTTTCTGATCGTCGGCTTGGCGATCGGACCGCACGGTCTGGCGCGCTTTACCGACACTTTGCCGTGGCTGCACTATGTGTTGATCACCGATCTTGAAGGCGTTCGCCTGCTCGCTGAACTGGGCGTCGTTTTCCTGTTGTTTATGATCGGCCTTGAGCTTTCGCTCGACCGGCTTTGGGCAATGCGCCGCAGGGTCTTCGGACTGGGCGGGGCGCAAATCGTCATCACCGGCACGGTGATCGCTTTTATTGCGTGGCTCTTTGACAATCCTCTTGCCATCGCCGTGGTGCTGGGCGCGAGTTTTGCTCTTTCATCGACGGCAATCGTCATGCAGCTTCTGGCGGAGAACCGACGTATGGGTACGGCGACTGGCCGCACCAGCTTCGCCATTCTTCTGTGCCAGGATCTGGCAGTACTGCCTATCCTGTTTCTGATCGGTGTCTTCGCCGCCCAGAGCGATGCAGCAGTGCTACCGGCATTTGCAAGGGCGATGGGAGGGGCACTGATCGCGGTCGCCGTCATCCTAGTCATCGGCCGTCTGGTGATCCGGCCGGTATTCCGCTTTGTCGGCAGCACAGCCAGCAGGGAAATGTTTCTGGCCCTCGTTTTGCTGGTCATTGTCGGGACAGCGCTTGCGACAGAGCAGTTTGGCCTGTCAATGGCATTGGGTGCTTTCCTCGCCGGCCTCCTATTCGCCGAGACCGAGTACCGTTACGAGATCGAGATCGATATCGAGCCGTTCAAGGGTCTGCTGCTCGGCCTGTTCTTTGTATCTATTGGCATGGGTATTGACATCGCGCAGGTGGCCGCCAAACCGGTTTGGCTCATTGCGTCGGTCTTCGGGCTCTACGTGATCAAGAGCCCGATCATCTACGCCTTGGCGCGCTTGTTCGGCGAGTCCCGCCCGGTGGCGCTGGAAGTGGGACTGTTGCTGGGCCAGAGTGGTGAGTTTGCCTTCCTCCTCGTCGGCATGGCCTTTGGACTCGGCCTGATGCCGAATGATACCACCCAGTTCATGCTGATTGTAGCCGGGCTCACCATGATAACAACGCCGCCGGTGGCGCAATTCGCGCGCAAGCTGGCGCATGCCGTCGAGGCCCGCGAAGCGGATAACGAGCAGAACGATGCCGATATTCCCGTCGGCCTTGCAGGGCATGTCATCATCGTGGGCTATGGCCGTGTCGGCCAGATGCTCGGATCAGTGCTGGACAGCCAGGAATTGCCGCACATCGGGCTTGACATCGATGCAGACCTGGTCGCGCGTTATCGCTCCGAGGGCGGCGGCATATTCTACGGCGATGCCAACAGACCGGACATACTGCGCAAGTTCGGCGTTGACCAGGCAGCAGCCCTTGTGGTGACCATTGACAGCCCGTATGAGGTGGAACAGGTGGTTGCGACTGCGCGCCAGCATTGGCGCGATCTGCCCATCTATGCCCGCGCCCGCGACCGTGCACATGCTGCACGGCTGATCGCCTGCGGCGCTAGCCACGCCATTCCGGAAACGATCGAGGCAAGCCTGCAACTCGGAGAGATGGTGCTGATGGGCATCGGTGTCCCGGACCAAGCCGCCCGTCGAATTATCGAGGCGCGCCGCCAGTTAGAGCAGGACACTGTAGACCAAAGCCGATAGGAACGAGCTGAGTGATCTGATGACGGACCTGTCAGTGGACAAGCCTGCTCTTGCGCTTGTCGGACTGTACCAAACAGCAGCAGGCTTGGAAAAGTAGCGCCGTTCATGGCAACGTAGCGCGGCGAAGCAAACTCATCTCTGGATACCCGTTTCAAACTCAGCCCGCCAATCAGGAGGCACCATGTTCCCATTGAGCCCGAAGGCCCAAGACTTGCGCATCAAACTTGAGGCTTTCATGGATGCACATATCTATCCCAATGAAAAACTGATGGCCGAGCAGCATGCGGCGCTGGGCAACAAGTGGTCGCATCCGCCCCTGCTTGATGAACTCAAGGCGAAGGCGCGCGCCGAAGGGCTGTGGAACCTGTTTCTGCCGCATGCAGACTATGGCGCGGGATTGAGCAATCTCGATTACGCGCAATTGTGCGAGATCATGGGCCGTGCGCCGATGGCACCGGAGGTGTTCAACTGCAGCGCGCCGGACACCGGCAACATGGAAACGCTGGTCCTGTACGGATCGGATGATCACAAGAAACAGTGGCTGGAGCCGTTGCTGGAGGGCGAGATCCGTTCGTGCTTTTCGATGACCGAACCGGATGTTGCTTCATCGGATGCCACCAATATCGAGACCGAGATCAAGCTCGATGGCAATGAATACCGGGTGCATGGCCGCAAGTGGTGGTCGTCCGGCGCCATGGATGAGCGCTGCAAGATTGCCATTGTGATGGGCCGTACCGATGCGGATGCCGAACGTTACAAGCAGCAATCGATGATCCTGGTGCCGCTCGATACAGAAGGGGTAACCGTCAAGCGTGAGCTAAAGGTGTTCGGTTACGATCATGCGCCGCACGGTCACGCCGAGATCGAGTTGGACAACGTGCGGGTGCCGGCATCGAACATTTTGCTCGGTGAGGGGCGGGGCTTTGAAATCGCGCAAGGGCGGCTTGGCCCGGGCCGGATCCACCATTGCTTGGGTCAGATCGGTGTCGCCGAGCGGGCGCTGGAGATGATGTGCATGCGGGCCAGCTCGCGCAAGGCGTTCGGCAAGCAGCTCTCCGATCAGGGCGGGGTGCGCCAGGAGATTGCCCGGTCGCGGTGCGAGATCGAACAGGCAAGATTGCTGACGATGAAGGCAGCCCAGATGATGGACACGGTCGGCAATAAGGCGGCGCGCCAGGAAATCGCGATGATTAAGGTGATTGCTCCGGCCATGGCCTGCCGGGTGCTGGACCGGGCCATTCAGATCCATGGCGCCATGGGCGTCTCTCAGGACACCTTTTTGGCCAGCGCCTATGCCCATTCACGCAGCCTGCGCCTGGCCGATGGACCCGATGAGGTGCACATGAACGCGATCGCGCGCATGGAGCTAAAATCGGTCGCGGCAGGCAGGACCTGAAGCCGGGCGATGCAGGACCGGCACTTTAAAGTCTGGCCCAAGGGGCGGCCCTTTGAGCTGCCGGCGCTCAAAACGTCGGTGTTCGAGAACCTGGTGCTGACCGCCGGCCGTTATCCCGATCATCCCGCGATCATCTACTATGACGCGGTGCAAACCTACGATGAGCTTTTGGCCGAGGTTATCAATCTGGGCGCATATCTGCGCGAAGAACTTGGCGTCGAACGCAACGACCGGGTCCTACTTTACATGCAGAACTCGCCGCAATTCATCATCAGCTATTACGGCATCCTGGCCGCCAACGCGGTGATCGTGCCGGTCAATCCCATGTGCCGAACCGGCGAGCTTGAGCATATCGCAAATGACACCGAGGCGGTTGCCATCATTTGCGGACAGGAGCTGGCCGAACATGCATTGCCATTGCTTGAAACAACGACGCTGTGCACGATGATCCATGCCAACTATGGCGACTACACATCAACCGAAACCGATCTTGACCTGCCTGATGAGGCTCAGCAGAACCGGAAGACGTTTGCCGGCGACAAGACGCTCGACTGGTGGGATGCAATCGGTTTTGACGGCAATGTGCCGGAGGTGCTGAACCGGGCGGACGACTGGTGCGTGATCCCGTACAGCTCGGGCACCACCGGCCAGCCGAAGGGGTGCCTGCATACCAACAGAACCGTCAATGCCGTCATAAGTGCTTATGCCAACTGGAACCCGCTGCCGCCGAACGCGGCAATCCTTGCGACGCTTCCGCTGTTCCATGTCACCGGCATGCAGAATTCCATGAACGTGCCGATCTTCACCGGGGGCACCATCGTCTTGATGACGCGCTGGGACAATGACGTGGCGGCCAGGCTGATCGAGCGCTACCGGGTCGTCCAGTGGCGGGCGATCACCGCCATGATCATCGATTTCATCTCCAGCCCGGACGTCACGGCGCATGATCTTTCCAGTCTCATCTCGGTCGGCGCCGGTGGTGCGCAGATACCGTTCGCAGTTGCCGAGAAGCTGGGAGACCTGACCGGGCTGAAGGTGACTGAGGGCTATGGCCTGACCGAAACCATCGCGCCGTCGCATCTCAATCCGCCCGATGCGCCGAAACTGCAATGCCTTGGCATACCGCTGTTCGGCGTGGATTCGCGGGTCATCGATCCTGAGACCCTGGACGAACTCGGTGTGGGCGAGACGGGAGAGATCATCACCCATGGTCCACAGGTCTTCTTAGGCTACTGGCGCGATGATGCGGCAACCGATCAGGTGTTCATCGAGCTCGATGGCAAGCGCTTCCTTCGTACCGGCGATCTTGGCTACTATGATGAGGATGGTTATTTCTTTCATGTCGACCGGTTGAAGCGGATGATCAATGTTTCCGGTTACAAGGTCTGGCCGGCCGAGGTCGAGGCGATCATGCACGAGCATCCAGGTGTCCAGGAGGCTTGCGTGATTGCATCGCCCGATGCCCGCAAGGGTGAAACGGTCAAAGCGCTTGTCGTGGCGCGGGGCGGCGCGGCTCTCGATGCAGGTGAGATCGAGGCTTGGTGCCGCGGGCGGATGGCGGCCTACAAGGTGCCGCGGCTGTATGAATTCGTCGACGCGCTGCCACGGTCCGGCTCGGGCAAGGTGGAATGGCGAAAGCTGCAGGAACTCGAAAAGGCGCTCTAAATGTTTGATCTCACCGGCAAGGTTGCCATCGTCACAGGGTCAACCCGAGGTATCGGCAAGGCGATTGCCGTGGCTTACGCGCGGGCCGGCGCCAGGGTTGTCATCTCGAGCCGCAAGCCGGATATGTGTGCAGCGGTTGCGGATGAGATCACCGCCGAAGGTCATGAGGCCCTGGCCATTCCGTGCCATGTCGGAGACGGCGGCCAGCTGAAAGCACTGGTCGATGAGACCGTCAAGGCCTGGGGAAGGGTCGATATCCTGGTTTGCAACGCCGCCACCAATCCGATTTATGGACCAATGGTGGATGCCAGCGATGAGGCCTTCGACAGGATCATGCAGACCAATGTGCGCAGCGTCTTTCAACTGTGCAACATGGTCTGCCCGATGATGGCGGAAAAGGGCGAGGGATCGGTCATCGTGATTTCCAGCATTGCCGGCCTCAGGGGCAATGATGTCATCGGCCTTTATGGTGTCTCCAAGGCGGCCGAGGCCGGGCTTGTGCGCAACCTGGCGGTCGAATGGGGGCCAAAGGGCATCCGCGCCAATGCGATATCGCCGGGCCTTGTGAAAACCGACTTTGCCCGCGCGTTGTGGGAAGACCCGGTCCGGTTGGAGCGGGCGGAAAAACAGACACCATTGCGCCGGATCGGCGAACCTGAGGACATTGCCGGTGTCGCCGTGTTCCTGGCAGCAAAGGCCAGTGCCTATGTTACCGGGCAGAATATTGTCGCCGATGGCGGTGAAACGATCTGTTGAGGCTCCACATCTAGCATGCCGGATGCGCTTGAAACCATCGATGTTCTGCCACAGCACCGGTTTGACGAAGCACAGCTGGCGGCCTATCTGGCCCGTGAACTGCCAATGTTTGGAACGTTCGAAGTCCGCCAGTTTCAAGGCGGCCAGTCGAACCCGACGTTCCTGTTGATCGGCAATGACGAAGAGCTGGTCTTGCGCAAAAAACCACCCGGGCAGTTGTTGCGCGGCGCCCATCAGGTCGAGCGCGAGTTCCAGGTCATGTCGGCGCTCGGACCGACGGGCGTCCCGGTGCCGCATATGCATCTGCTGTGTGAAGATGAAGACATCATCGGCACGGCTTTCTTTATCATGAGCTGTGCGCCGGGACGGGTCAGCCCGGAACCGCATATGCCGGACCTGGCGATGACCTCGCGCAGGCCCGTATGGCTGGCCATGGCAAAGGTGCTTGCTCGCCTGCACGAGGTCGACTGGCGCAAAGCCGGCCTGGAAGGCTTCGGCAAGCCGGATGCCTATGCCGCGCGCCAGCTGAAGACCTGGACGCGTCAGTACGAGATGTCAAAGACCGGTGAGATGCCGGCCATGGACAAGCTGATCGCCAGGCTTGAAAGGACATTGCCCGATGATGGGCCGGCCACCATCGTTCATGGCGACTTCCGGCCCGGCAACATGATCATCGCACTAGATGCGGACGAGATTGACGCCGTGCTGGACTGGGAGTTGTCGACCATTGGTCATCCGCTGGCCGATCTCGGCTATCTGTGCATGCCGTATCATGTGCCGGCCGAGGTGCCCGGCATCAAGGGACTGCAGGGGCTCGACTTCAAGAAGCAGGGGATGCCGGACAAGGACGAGATTGTAATTGCCTATGCGGCGGCCCGCGGCATCGACCCGCCGGACAACTTCGATTATTTCACCGCTTTTGCCCTGTTCCGTCTCGCCGCCATCCTGCAAGGTGTCTATGCCCGGGCATTGCAGGGCAATGCCAGTCATGCAGATGCCAGGAATGTCGGCAAGCGGGCAGGCTTTCTTGCCGACTGCGGCTGGGCAATTGCCTCAACCCTGTGAGTTCCTTGCCAAGGAGGGCCGATAATGATGGGCAGGCATTTCAAGGTCGGCTTGATTTTGGCGCTGACCATCGTGGGCCTCTATTTGGTGTTCAAGTTGCCGGGCATGGCGCCGGCCGCAAAAGACGCGAGCCGTCTGGTGATGGATGATGCCGCCACGGGCGTTACGGACAGTGCTGGCGGCAAGACGAGTGATGACCGGCTGCCTGGCGCGGGTGATCGGGTTCAGGACGGCAGCAGCGCCCAATTCAAGCCTGAGCCGGGCTGGCCGCGGCGCGAAGCCATGGCGGTGGAGGGCGTGCTACTGGCCCAGAGTTCTTGCGGCATAGAACTGACGGAACTGGCACGCAGTATGATCGCGCGTGACAAGGCTGCGACGGCGCGGCGGTTTGCCGACCAGCGGGCGGTACTGGCCACCTTGTGGCGCGAGACGTTTGCCTGTAATTCGGACTTTGCCGGCCAGAACTGCTTTGTCGCGCGGTGGCAATTGTGTCAGCAGGCCTATGCCGAGTATGGCCCGGACGGCATCAGGCTGAAGGGGCTGATCAAGGCGATTGTAAAGAAGTGAGAGTCCGTCAAACCGCGGCCAGTCCCAGCATTTGCCTTGCTTCGGCCGGTGTCGCAACAGTCCTGCCATATTCGGCACACATGCCGGCGACACGGCCAACGAGTTCTGCGTTGGAGGCGGCAAGGCGGGTTTTGTCCCAGCGAATGTTGTCTTCAAGGCCGGTGCGGCAGTGGCCGCCCTGTTCCAGCGACCAGCGGTTGAGGGTGATCTGATCCCTAGCGATGCCGGCGCCGGTCCAGGTCGCGTCGGGTGCGATGCGCTTCAGTGTGGCGACGTAGAAATCGAAGGTCTCGCGATCGACCGGCATGGCGTTCTTCACGCCCATGACGAACTGGACATGCAAGGGGCCTTTCATCTGGCCGTTATGCTGCATCTCGACAGCCTTGAACAGCATCGACAGATCGAACACCTCGATCTCCGGTTTGACGTCGTGCTCAAGCATTTCAGCGGCCAGCCAGTCGATGAGCTCCGGGGTGTTCTCATAAATACGGGTCGGGAAGTTGACCGAACCGGTCGACAGCGAGGCCATGTCGGGCTTGAGCGGCAGCATGCCGCCGCGCTCGCGGCCGTTGCCCGAGCGGCCACCGGTCGAGAACTGGATAATCATGCCGGGGCAGTGCTTTTCGAGACCCTCCTTGAGGCGGGCGAATTTTTCCGGGTCCGAACTGGTCGAGCCGTCATCATTGCGGACATGGCAATGGGCAAGCGTGGCACCGGCTTCGAAGGCTTCGTGGGTTGATTCCACCTGTTCAGGTACCGTGATCGGTACCGCCGGGTTGTGTTCCTTGCGCGGCACGGAGCCGGTGATGGCAACGGTGATGATGCACGGATTGGTCATGGTTTCGGGCTTTCTAAATGTCGAAGAATACGGTTTCTTGCGCACCCTGCATGTGAATGTCAAACCGGTAGACGTTTGCAGCCTCCAGCGATGCGATTAGCGTGGCACGGCGGTCTGGCGGGACGGCCAGAAGCACCGGGTCTCTCGTATGATCTGGCGTGTCTTCAGGGAAATAGATGCGCGTAAAAAGATGGTTGAGGGTGCCGCGCATGAACAAGGCGACGTTGATGTGCGCGGCGTGGTTGTCGCCGATGGACCCGGGCCTGATGGTCTGAAACGAGAATGAGGCAGTGTCGTCCGATCCGGTGCCGGCGCGCCCGAAGCTCTTGAAACCGGTATTGGAGCCTTGGCCCGGGTAACGCCCGGCGGCATCGGCCTGCCACAGTTCGATCATGGCGTCGGTGACCGGTTCGCCATTGCCGTCAAAGACCTGGCCGGTGACGGTGATGCGGGTGCCTTCGGTGTCCGGTGTCGTGAGGTCGGGTCCGGCGATGCTGGAGTGAGGATATTCGTACTGTTCGGCGGTCAGGCCAAGCGCAAAAAACGGACCGACGGTTTGTGAAGGTGTTTCGCCGGTCATCGTTCAGGCTTCCAAAGGTGTCTGGCTGGCGCCGGCCAGAACGATGTCGAATTCATAACCCAATGCGAAGCCGGGCTCGGTGACGTCGAGCGAGAATTTCGACACCAATCGGTGGCGGGCCACCTCGGGGATGCCGAGATAGATCGGGTCGAGGTCAAGCAGCGGATCGCCGGGGAAATACATCTGCGTAACGAGGCGGGATTCAAGGCTTGGACCGAACAGTGACAGGTGAATGTGATTGGGCCGCCAGGCGTTGTCGTGATTGCCCCATGGATAGGCGCCAGGCTTGACGGTCGAGAACCGGTAGCGGCCGTGGTTGTCGGTCAGGCATCTGCCGCCGCCAAAGAAATTGGCATCGAGCGGTGCGTTGTGCTGATCGGCCTTGTGGGCATAGCGGCCGGCAGCGTTGGCCTGCCAGATTTCGATCAGCTGGCCGGCGAGCGGCCGGCCGGTTACGTCCAGCACACGGCCGGTGATAATG
>JABDJG010000435.1 GCA_013002595.1 Hyphomicrobiales bacterium
CTGTCAGCCTGGAATTCTGCAACTCGCTCGCGTACGCCAAGGGCGGCGGCGATGATGGCGGCGGCGAAGGCGGCGGCGATGATGGTGGCGGCGAAGGCGGCGGCGATGATGGTGGCGGCGAAGGCGGCGGCGATGATGGTGGCGGCGAAGGCGGTAGTGGAGGCGAAGGCGGCAGCGGTGGCGAAGGCGGCAGCGGTCAAGGATCCGGCACATCAGCGCAAAGCGACCGGGCCCGGGACCGCTCAGGGGGTCGCGGTGACGACTACACCGGCGGCTCGACCAAAGTACGCACCAACAGCGCCTCGCAAGCCCAGTCTGCCATTCGGTCCGGCAAGGCCCGTCCTCTCTCTCAAATCCTGCCAATCGTCAAAAAACGTTACAGCGGCCGGGTTATCGGCGTCGACTTTCGTCGGCGAGGCAAACTCTATTTTTATCGCATAAAAGTCGTTCAGAAATCTGGGCGCGTCATCGTGGTTGAGGTCAATGCCGTGAACAAACACATACTCGCGGTCAGGAATTACTGATGCGCATACTGATTGTGGAAGATGAGCAAGCAATCGCGCAGGACGTTGCTTCTGTATTGGACGCTGCCGGTTTCGTCAGCGAAATCAGCCTGAGCGGAGAAGACGGCTGGTACAAAGGTGGCACAGAGGAGTTCGACGCTATAATCCTGGATCTGGGATTGCCGAAGCTGGATGGCCTGTCGGTCCTCAAGCGTTGGCGAGCCGAAGGCCAAAATGTTCCTGTTCTGATCTTGACCGCGCAGGGCAACTGGGATCAACGGGTCGAGGGCTTCGAGGCCGGCGCTGATGATTACCTGCCCAAACCATTCAGAATGGAGGAGCTTGTTGCCCGGTTGCGAGCGATACTCAGACGTTCCTCTGGTGCCAGCGCTCCCAAGATCAGTGTTGGCTCTTTCACCTTGGACACCAACCAAATGCGGGTGTTCAACAATGGTCAGCCAATACAACTCACACCACTGGAGTATCGTCTGTTCAGTTTTCTGGTCCACCATCGTGGCCAGACCGTTTCCAAGCAGATGTTGAATGACCACGTCTACGCGCTCAATCACGAGCGCAGCGACAACTCAATTGAAGCACTCGTGCGCCGGGTGCGGCAAAAGCTGGGCCGTGATGTGATCGAGACCCAACGCGGCTTTGGTTACCTCATCGAGCAGGAGGACGGCCAGGGATGAGTTCGCTCCGCCTGCGCTTCACGCTTGTGGCCGGTATTTCAATAATTATCGCTGTCGGACTCACCGGGTTAGCTCTGTCCCGCTTGTTCAACAATTATATCGAAACACAACTGAAGGCCGAGCTGGAATACCAGCTTGAACAGATCACCAACAATCTCCGCGTGGTCAACGTCACTCGTGCAACCGTGGATCAGCCGACCGACCCCAGATTTGAGACCCCTTTGAGCGGTCGTTACTGGCAGATAAGCGTTGCAGGCAACGAGCCCACACTGTCTGCTTCGATTTGGATCCAGAGATTTCCGTTTCTGCAGTCAAGTTCGGCCCCTGGACAGATTATCCATCAAGTCCTCACGCCCAGTGACGGCGACCCGATAAGTGTCGCACAGTGGCGCATAATCCAGCAGCACCAAGGCAAAGACGTCGAAGTCGACATTGCGGTTGCAACCGACCGCAAGCAGGTCCTCATCGCGATGACAACTTTTCGCTCCCAGATTGCGGTGTGGCTGTCGATACTGGCGCTCGCCTTGCTGGCGGCCGCAATTGCTCAAATCTTCCTTGGTCTGAGACCAATGGAGGCGCTACGCAGAAAAGTCGAGCAGATCAAATCGGGAAACGCTGCGCGGCTAACCGGCAGCTACCCATCCGAGGTCGTGCCGCTTGTCGATGAAGTCAACGAACTGCTCGATATACAAGATGACACATTGCGCCAGGCCCGGACCCGCGCCGGTGACCTCGCACACGGGCTGAAGACACCGATCACCATACTTTCAGCAATTGCCCGCCAGGTCCACAAATCAGGTCTCACCAAAGCCGGCGCCGACATCAGCGAGCAGATCGCGACCATGGACAGCCATGTGCAACTCGAGCTCAGCCGAGCCCGGCTTGCAGCTCAATATGTGGTCAACTGTGATCTTGTGCCATCCGTACAACGGGTGGCCAGGACTATTCGCAAGATTCCCACCAGCCACCAGATCGATTGGCATCTTGACATGCCCGACAAGCTTGAGGTCCCGATCGAGCAGCAGGATTTGTCCGAGGTCCTTGGCAATGTTCTCGACAATGCACGCAAATGGGCCAGATCCCAGGTCATTGTCCGGGCTAGCCTGGAGGCTCACGAGGTGGTCCTGCGCGTGGAAGATGATGGCGAGGGGGTTAAACCTGCCGAATTCAATATGTTGACCCAGCGCGGCAGGCGCCTGAGCGATACACCGGGCGGCAGCGGTCTGGGGCTTTCAATTGCAAAGAACATCATGACCGCCTATCGCGGCGATATCTCGTTCTATTCTGCAGCTCCCGGCGGGCTCGGTGTCCAACTGACTTGGCCGCACCGACACTCCACTTGACAGCGCAACAGCATTGTCTTCCGGTGCCTGACTATCTAAAAACAAAGAGCAAGCATTTCCCGCCGAAAAACGGGTGCAATGAATTCAGGGAGGAAACCAATGAAAAATCTGATCTTTGCGTTGACCATCGGCGCAGTCGTCGCGCTCAATTCGACCTTGGCGATGGCGGCCGAGACCACACTGCGGATCACCCTGCAGCTGCCGCTCAAGAGCCATCTCGGTCAGAACCTTCTCCTGTTCAAACAGGAAGTTGAGAAGAACTCGAATGGCGACATCGAGGTTCAGATCTATGACTCGGCCCAGCTTTACAAAGACAAGCAGGTTCCACAAGCCGTCGGCTCCGGCGCGATCGAGATGGGTGTTGCCTCACTGACCCGGTTCGTTGGTGAAATCCCGGCAGTCGATATTTTCTATCAACCGTTCATGTTCAACTCAGAAGAACTGGTGCGCAAGGCAACGGCCAAGGGCAGCACGATCCGCGGGCCGATCGATGACGCGATCATGAAGACCGGATCTCGCGTTCTGTGGTGGCAGGCCTATGGCGGCGCCATCATGCTGTCAAAAGGCGGCGCTGTCGGCACGCCGGAGGCCATCAAGGATAAAAAGGTCCGCGTGTTCGGCAAGACGCTTGGCAAGTTTGTTGAAGCGGCCGGCGGCAAGCCGACCCTGATGTCGGGTTCCAAGCAGTATCTTGCCTACAAACTCGGCACGGTTGATGTCGGCATGACCGGCGTGTCGGGCGTCAAGTCCCGCAAGCTGTGGGACGTCATGGACACCATCACCATTACAAATCATGCCGATATCGAGTTCATCGTCATCATCAACGAGAAGTTCTGGCAGGGTCTGCCCGATGCGCAAAAGGTCATTATTACAGCTGCTGCCGAAAAGGCCGATCTGGCCGTGCGCGATGCCGTGAGCAAGATCGAGGCCGATGCCTTTGCGGCGGCCAAGGAAAACGGCATGAAGGTCTACACACCGACCGAAGCCGAACTGGCCGAATGGCGCAAGACAGCAACTCCGGTACTCGAGCAATACAAGGCCGATGCAGGCGAGTTGGGCGCACAATTGCTCAAGGCCGCAGCCGAACTGCGCAACTAAAGACACCGTCATCCCGGCCTCAAAGCCGGGGTGACGATACCCAATTGCGGTTTTCGGGATCATCCTGAATGATGCGGATCATCGACGCCATCAGCGACTGGCTGGGCATTCTTGCGGCCTGGTTGTTCTTCGCAACCGGCATCTTCCTGACGTTCGAAGTCGGTTCGCGTTATCTGTTCAACGCGCCCACTGTGTGGGTCGAGGAGATCTCGCAACTGTTGCTGATCGCCGGTGTTTATCTGGCCGTCTCGCGCACCATCCATCGCCGCCAGAACATCCGCATTGATGCGCTCTATGGCCAGCTCGGGCCCCGTTTCAAGAAGGTCGCAGATGTCTTTGCACTCCTCTGCATCATCGTTTTTTCCGGCTTCATCATCTGGTATGGCACCGCCATCGCCTGGGATTCCTTTATTGTCGGCCGCTCTACCGGTTCAATCCTCAACATTCCCAACTGGTGGTCGGAAGGTCTTGTACCGTTCGGCTTTGTGCTCGTGGCGCTGCAGGCGCTGACCGAGCTTTACCGCGTGCTGGCCGGCCAGGCCTGGGGCGGCGGCGCGGCCGATGACCATACTGACACGGACTTGAAGGCGACACTTGGTGACGGGCCATGACCACCCTCATCATCCTGCTGTTGCTGTTTGTTTTGCTGTTTTCCGGCCTGCCGGTCGCCTTTGCCCTGGCCGGCCTTGGTCTGGCAATTCTGTTGGTCGGCGGCTTTTCCCCGCTCATGGCACCGCAGGCACTGTGGGGCACAATTGACAATTTCATCCTGCTCGCCGTCCCGCTCTTCCTGCTCATGTCCAATGTCCTTTTGCGCGGCGGCGTCGGGCGTGACCTGTTTGCCGCCGTGCAGGCCTGGGTCGGCCACTGGCCCGGCGGCCTGGCGGTGGCCACAATCCTGTCTTGCGGCCTGTTTGCTGCCATTTCCGGCTCATCCGTGGCAACGGCGGCCACCATCGGCACCGTTGCCATCCCGGAAATGGAAGAACGCGGTTACCCGCGCAGCTTCGTGCTTGGCCTTTTAGCCGCCGGCGGCACGCTCGGCATCCTGATCCCGCCCTCGATCCCGATGATCGTCTATGGTTTCATTACCGAGGAATCAGTCCTCAAACTGTTCCTGGCCGGCATCGGCCCCGGCCTTGTGCTGGTGATGTTATTCGTCATATTTTCAATGATTTACGCTCGTTTCTCGACTCAATATCGAGCCTCGGATCCGGCAACGGGCGAGGAACGGCGCTCGACCTCGATCCGCGCCCTGCCCTCGCTTGCGCTTGCCATCGTCATCGTCTGGGGCATCTATGGCGGCATTTTCACCCCGACCGAGGCCGCCGCTGTTGGCTTCATCTTCTCGCTCTTGATCACCGGCGTCATCTTGCGCACGCTGTCATGGTCCAAGCTCAAAGAAGCCGTCGTCGATGCCATGACCACAACGGTCACCATCCTGTTGATCGTTGCCGGCGCCAAGATCTTCGGCAAGGCCATCACGCTCTACCGCATCCCGCAGGACATCTCGCAGCTGATCACCCAGAACTTCGATCAGGCCGGCATGTTCATTCTGGTCGTCGCACTGGTTCTGGTCGTCATGGGCCTGTTCCTGGAGGCCTTGTCGATGATGCTGATCATGGTCCCGGTGCTGGCCCCCTCGCTGGAGTATCTCGGTGTCGATCCGGTCTGGTTCGGGGTTTTCTTTGTCATCATGATCGAATGCGCCCTGATCACCCCGCCGGTCGGCCTCAATCTTTATGTCATTCAGGCGGTCGGCAAGGCGCGCATGGGCGAGGTCGCCCGCGGCGTCTGGCCCTTCCTGGTGCTGATGCTGCTCACCGTGCTGCTGTGCTACATCTTCCCCGATATTGTGCTCTATATTCCCTACAAGATCTAAGGTTTCACATGACCACCCGAACCCAAAAACTCAGACAACTCCTGGCTGCTGACACCTGTCACCCCATGCCATGCTGCTGGGACGGTCTGTCGGCCAAGATGATTGCCGATGCCGGCTTTGCCTTCACCTTCATGTCCGGATTTGCGGTCTCGGTTGCCCGTCTCGGCCAACCCGACCTCGGCCTCATCTCCTATGGCGAGATGCTCGACCAGGGCCGCAACATCTGCGCGGCCGTCGACATTCCCGTCATCGGTGACGGCGACACCGGCTATGGCAATGCCCTCAATGTCGAGCGCACCGTAAAGGGGTATATGCAGGCCGGCTTTGCCTCGATCATGATCGAAGATCAGGTCGCGCCAAAACGCTGCGGCCACACCAAGGGCAAACTCGTCGTTGAGCGCCAAGAAGCACTCGACCGGGTCCGCGCTGCCGTCAATGCCCGCAACGAGGCAGACGGCGATATCATGATCCTAGCGCGCACTGATGCCCGCGCCCTGCACGGTCTCGATGAAGCCATTTGGCGCGCCCAGCAGTTTGCCGAGATCGGCGCCGATATTCTGTTCATCGAGGCGCCCGAAAACCAAGACGAGATGGCCACCCTCACGGCCGAGGCCCCCGGCATTCACATGGCCAACCTGGTCGAGGGCGGCACCACACCGATCCTGCCGACCGAACGCCTGCATGAACTCGGCTATAGTTTTGCCGCCTACCCGCTCACCTTGATGTCCGCGGCGATGAACGCCATCCAGCAAAGCTTGAACGACTTTGCCAACGGTGAGCATCCCAGTTCAAGGATCCTGAAATTTTCAGAACTGCGCAAGATCTCCGGCTTCGACGATTACTACGCCGCCGAACAACGCTACAGCTCGGTTGGCCGCTGAGCTCTGCCAATCCAGGATGCGAAGACGCATAGCAGCCATACATCGCCATCCCATTCCGGCAATGCTATAAGCCGCGCATCACGCAATTGCCTGCAACGGAAGCCAGGATGCCCTCACCTCTCGTCCCGTTGAGCGAAGCCACAGGCTGGCGCCGGCCGGCCGTATGCCTGGGCATCATGGCGGCTGCCAATGCGCTGGCCTTTGCCACCTGGTCGGCGCTGCTCAACAATTTTGCCATTGAAGGCGTTGCCTTTACCGGCCGCGAGATCGGCATCCTGCAGTCGCTCCGCGAAGTGCCTGGCTTTCTGGCGTTTACAGCAGTCTTTTGCCTGCTGTTCATCCGCGAGCAGAAATTCGCCGTTCTCGCGCTCCTGTTTATGGGGCTGGGTACGGCTGCGACCGGCTACTTCCCGACGACATACGGCTTTTATCTAACGACAATCGTCATGTCGGTCGGCTTCCATTATTTCGAGACCGTCAATCAGTCCTTGTCCCTGCAATGGCTGCCCAAGGGCAATGCCCCGCAGATCATGGGCCGCCTGCTGGCGGTCGGCTCGTTTGCCACCATCGCTGCTTACGGTCTGATCTTTGTCACTTGGAAATGGCTCGAGCTCGATTTTGATCTGGTCTATCTCGTTGGCGGCGGCACCACCATCGCCATGGCGCTGGCCGTCTGGCTGATCTACCCGCAATACAAGGAAGATGTTGTCCAGCACAAACACCTGGTGCTACGCTCGCGCTACTGGCTGTACTACGCGCTGACCTTCATGTCCGGCGCCCGGCGCCAGATCTTCATCGTCTTTGCCGGCTTCATGATGGTCGAAAAATTCGGCTTCTCGGTACCGGCGATCACCGCGATGTTCCTGGCCAATGCCGTATTCAATCTCTACATCGCCCCCAAGGTCGGCACGCTGATCGTCAAATGGGGCGAGCGCCGTGCGCTGATTTGCGAGTACATCGGCCTCATCGGCGTGTTCGTTGCCTATGCCTTTGTCCAGGACCCGTGGATCGCCGCCAGTCTCTATCTCATCGACCATGCCTTTTTTGCCATGGCAATCGCCCAAAAGACCTACTTCCAGAAGATCGCCGACCCGGCCGATATCGCCCCGACCGCCGGCGTGTCCTTTTCGATCAACCATATCGCTGCGGTCGGCATCCCGGTCGTTTTCGGCCTGATCTGGCTGCACAGCCCGGCGGCAGTCTTTCTCATCGGCGCAGCCATGGCAGCCGTTTCGCTTGTCCTGTCCATGCTTATTCCCCACGACCCGCATGAAGGCAACGAAACCGTCCTGAAGGGCATGAACGGCAAGCTGCCGGCGCCCGCGGAGTAAACAGGCCTTGCCGCCGGCCGTCCAAGACGAATAAATAGGCTCGACAGTCCGACAAAAAGGCAGCCTCATGTCGAGTACAACCGTCCACCGCGCCAACGACCCGCTATTGCAGCCATTCCAGCTCAAGCATCTCACCTTGAAGAACCGGCTGATGTCGACCGCACACGAGCCCAACTACACCGAAGACGGCATGCCAAAGGAGCAGTACCGGCTCTATCACGTCGAAAAGGCCAAAGGGGGCATTGCTATGACAATGACTGCCGGATCGGCCCTGGTGTCGCCGGATTCACCGGCCGCCTTCGGAAACATCTTTGCCTACAAGGACGAAGTCGTCCCGCATATGAAGCAACTGGCAGACGAGTGCCACGAGCACGGCTGCGCGGTCATGATCCAGCTCACGCACCTGGGCTGGCGAACCAACTGGAACCATTCCGACTGGCTGCCGGTCGTCGCCCCCTCCATGGTGCGCGAGCCGGCCCACCGCGCCTTTCCCAAGGTGATGGAGGACTGGGACATCAAGCGGATTGTCGGCGACTACGTTGCTGCGGCCCAGCGCATGCAGGCCGCCGGCCTCGATGGCATTGAACTGGAGGTGTACGGGCATTTGATGGATGCCTTCTGGTCGCCGCGTCTCAACATGCGAGATGACGATTACGGAGGATCGCTCGAAAATCGCATGCGTTTCTCGCTGGAAGTGTTCCAGGCCATTCGACAGGCCGTCGGCCCGGACTTTATCGTCGGCCCGCGCATGGTCTGCGATGAAGACAAGCAAAAGGGCATCACCCGCGATGAAGGTCTCGAGATTGCTCGCCGGCTGATCGCCACCGGTGATATTGACTACATCAACGTTATCCGTGGCACTGTCGAGCACGACACCCCATTGGTGCGTGTGATCCCGATCGGCGGCATGCGCTCTGCCCCCCATCTCGACTTTGCCGGCGACATCAAGGCCGAAACCAAGTTTCCGACTTTCCATGCCGCCCGCATCAGCGATGTTGCCACCGCCCGCCATGCCGTTGCAGAGGGCAAGCTCGACATGGTCGGCATGACCCGCGCGCACATCGCCGACCCGCATATCGTCGCCAAGATCACCGAAGGCCGCGAAGATGACATACGTCCCTGCGTTGGCGCCACCTACTGCCTCGATCGCATCTACGAGGGCAACGCAACTGCGTGCATCCACAATCCGGCCACCGGCCGCGAGGCGACGATGCCGCAGATTGTCGAGCCAAGCGCCAACCCCGGTCGACGCGTGGTTGTTGTCGGCGCCGGTCCGGCCGGCCTGGAGGCTGCCCGCGTATGCGGCGAGCGCGGCCATCAGGTGACGCTGTTGGAAGCATCGGCCGATGCCGGCGGCCAGATCCGCCTGGCCACCCAGGTCAAGCGCCGCGCCGAGCTGATCGGCATAATAGACTGGCGCCTTGGCCAATGCGATCGCCTGGGCGTGGAGATCAAGTTCAACACGCTGGCCGATGCAAGCGACGTCACCGCGCTGGAATCAGACATTGTTGTAGTCGCGACCGGCGGCCTGCCCAGCGTCGAGGCGATCCCCGCCGGCGCCGACCTGGCCATCTCCAGCTGGGACGTTCTGTCAGGTGAAACCAAGCTGGCTGACGATGTGCTGCTTTACGACGACAATGGCAGCCATGCCGGCATGGCCGCTGCCGAGGTTATCGCCGGCAACACTGCCAGCCTCGAAGTCGTCACGCCTGAGCGCATGTTCGCCCCCGACATGGGCGGCCTCAACCTGGTTCCCTACATGCAAAAACTGCATGAAACCGGCGCGCAGATCACCACCATGACCCGCATCCGCGCCCTCACCCGCAAGGGTAACAAGATCGCTGCCACCTTGTGCAGCCCCTACAGCGAGGCCGACACCGCCGAGCGCCTGGTCGACCAGGTCATCGTCGAATATGCCACCACCCCGCTCGATGATCTGTATTTTGAACTCAAGGAACGCTCCAGCAATCGCGGTGAAGTCGACTACCCCGCCCTGCTTGCCGGCAAACCTCAGACCTTGACCACTAACCCGGACGGCCGGTTTCAGCTGTTCCGCATCGGCGATGCCGTCGCTGCCCGCAACATCCACGCCGCCATCTATGACGCGCTGAGACTGTGCAAGGATTTCTAGAACAATGACCCCTGCCCGCTTTGCCGGCACGAAAGCCCTTGTCACCGGCGGCGCCAACGGCATGGGCCGGGCTTGCGTCGAGCAGCTCGCCCGCGAAGGTGCGCACGTCTACATCCTCGACAAGGATGAAGCGGCGATGCGCTCATTGATAGATGGTCTTTGCGCTGCAGGACACCGTGTTGATGGCGCCGTGATCGATGTTATCGATGAAGCCGGCTTCACGGACGCCTTCACCGCGATGCTTGACCGGTTCGCCGGCCGCCTCGATGTCATGATCCACATCGCCGGCGCCAGCCGTGGCGGCCTGCTTGCCGACCAAACCACCCGGGACTGGGACTGGCACTATCAGGTCAACCTGCGCTCCCACGTCATCGGCTGCAAGCTGGCCGGAAAGGTCATGACCAGGCAGGCAAGCGGTGCCATCGTCACCATGTCGTCGATCTCGGGTCAGCGCGGCGACCCCGGCTGGGCCGGCTATAACGCCATGAAGGCCGCGATCATGAATTTCACCCAGTCCCTTGCCTGGGAGCTGGGCCGGCAAGGCGTGCGGGTCAATGCGGTCTGCCCCGGCCCGGTGATGTCCGAGCGCATGTTGAAATCGATTGAGGACGACCCCGGCATGGTCGACAGCTACGCCGCCAAGACCGCCCTCGGCCGGCTCGTCGACCCGCACGAGGTCATGCACGCCATCCTGTTCCTGGCATCCGATGCCGCCTCGGCCATCACCGGCCAGACCCTTGTCATCGACTGCGGCCTCACCGCCCGCACCGGCCAGCCGATCCAGCCCAGCATCTTTGATGAAACTAAGCTTTGAATAATCTTCACAGTTTTAAGAACTGCGAGAATCGTTTGGCAACGAATTCTCGTTAAAGTAGGGTCAGCAGAGTATCCGAGCGGGTGGAATTCATGCATATTCTCATTGGCATCTTGACCCTTTTGGGCGCGGCCGCGTTCTGGTGGTATCGCGTGAAATACATCGGCGAGGCCGCCAATGAGGTCATCGACCAGGCCGGCAAGATCCGCGGCGCCTACCGCCGGCGCAAATTCCGCAAAAAGTCCGACGGCTCCGTTTTGACCGCTATCGAAGACCCGGTAACGGCCGTTGCCGCGATGATGGTCTCGGTTGCCCAACTGGAGGGTCCGCTCAGCGCCGCATCTGAAAAGGTGATCAGGAAACACATCACATCTGTGTCCAATGGCCATGACGTCGAAGAAGAGTTCGTCTTCGCCAAATGGGTATGCGACAACGTTGTCGACCCCAACAATATTTCCATGAAGCTTGCAAAGATCTGGACATCGGCACTCGACAGGACCGAACGTCTCGGCCTCATTGATATGGTCCGTCAGGTCGCGTGCGCCGACAATGAACCCAGCGCCAGCCAGCTTGATGCCATCGAACGCCTGACCGAGCGGCTTAACGTTTCACAGAAATAAAATCCGCAGATTTCAGCCAAAAATCGAGCGCGATCAGATAGCTGTGGACCATTTGTGGATAACCGCAACAAGACCCGAGACAGCGAAAGGCTTCTGCGCAATTATGTTCATGCACGGTCCGTAGAGGACATCTGGAGAGCGGAAGCTTCCTGTAAGAGGCCACCTGGTGACGGCTTGCCGGAGTTGGGTGAACACGAAGCAGTTAGACGAACCACTTCGGAGTGATCGGTCGGTAGGATGTGGCAACATGTTCGATGACGCCGGTCAAGGTGCCTGCCGGGAATTGTGTTTGGCAGCGTGAGCTGCGCCTTTGGCTGCAGTGCTGTTGAAGATCGATTGTCGGGAGAAAAGCGCGGAGTTGTCCTCGGACAGCTCCGCGTTTTCTGTTTGGCGGAAGCGTTGTACTCCGGCCAGAAGTCGGCACCGGCCCGCTCCCCGCCCAACCACCCGTTGAGGGTACCCTTGGGGTGGTTGGACAGGGAGCGGGCCGATGCCGACTTGCTTAAAAAAAAGACCGGTGATCGTTTGGATCAACCGGTCTCAAAGATGCTCTAGAGTGACAGTTTCCAGAGTGACAATCTTGCAGATTAGAGCGGGGTGAGAAAAAGCGTGTGCGGTATTGCGCCCGCCGCCCGCTCCAGTTTATTGTCGATCAGCTTTGTGGGATTTGATCGGAACGACCAAATCCCACGCTGATGTAGAGTGAATTGTTTACTGGGACAGGCGAACCAGCTCGGCCGATTCCGGCAGTTCGGGCAAACCGGCCGCTGAATAATCGGCGCCGATCTTGATGATCAATGTACCATTGCCTTCGACTTCGATCGTGTCCGCAATAATGGCAAACTGATCGGCCGTATTGCCGATCACGCCGCCGCCAGTCACCTTGAGGGGCTGGACCGGGAAATAGACGATGCCGTTGATTTCGACCTCACCGCCACCGGTGATGAGGTGCGTATCATTGCCGGCCAGAGTTACAGCGGGATCCTGAGACAGCGCGATACCTGCAAACGTCCCGGTCGCCTTGGCCTTGAGCCACAGATCGCCCTGGTTACCGCCGGTGCTCCTGACGCTGAACACGCCGGCCGGAGCATTGCCGGTCATGATGATCGCGGTTTCCGCCGGGTCCGCCTGCGTCGGAAGGGTAAAGCCGGCAGGGGCAGTTACGCCGTCCGCAGCCAGGGCAAAATTCCGCACGGTTCCGCCCGCTTGAATGGTGATGTCGCCGTTTACAAAGGTATAAAGGCTGTCGCCGCCTTCCAGGAGAATGGCGGTGTCGCCGTTCTTGACCTCGAACGAGCCGCAGTAAACGCCGGGCTGCAGTAGCTCAGTAGTCGTGCCAGCAGGAAAGAAATCGCTGGAGTTGTAGTCGCAAGTCGTTGTGTCGACCGCCGCAGACGTCCAATGGTTCGCCCAGTTCTCCGCCAGCGGGTCATTTTCCTGCCGGCAGTTGTTGTTCGGCATCGGGGTGTAGTTTGTTCCCTCATAGTTGCCATTCACACAGAAACTTTCCGCCGTGCCCGAACCGGAGCCAACCTGGCGCAGAGCTCTGGGATCGCTGGAGTTAACGTGGATTGAACAACCATTGGCAATGACGTCTGCCGTGCCGTTGAGATACAGCGCTTCAGCGGCCGTCTCGTTGAGCGATAGCATGCAAATTGGATTGCCATCGTCGACAATCGCCGTTGCAGCGACGTTGATGTCAACATGGTCGCTGAGCAGATTGCTGATCATCCGTGTGTTTTCGACTCTCACCGTCATGGTGACTTCCTTGTTCGGCAGGCTCACCGTGGTCGTCGGGGAGGCCGAGAAGCCGGACAGCGTATTGTCGGACAAGTTGGCAAAGAATGTATCTTCCGCGATCTGAGTCTTCGACGTGTTGTCTTCACCATTCGCGATGGCGGTGGCAGCCGCCAGCACACCGGAATCGACCGCTGCCTGCAACTCGTTCTTGATCCGCACGCTATTGCCATAATCGACCGCCATGGAGGCGATCATGGCCAGCGGAATACTGGTCACACCGAATATCAGCGATGCGTTGCCGCGTTTGTCTTTCAAAAACAGCTGCGCCGGTGCAGTTGTGTTGCGCAATAAGATGCCAAGCCGTTTCAGCATGGGAACCGTCCTCCAATTTGTGTGCGAGGAGGAAACTATCTCTCAACGATAAACGGCTTGTTCAAATATTCAGTCCAATTTTCGTAAAAAATTCCAGCCTGGGACAGCCTGGTTACCATCTGTAAACACTCACATTCGTCGAGAATTTCGTGTGAAAAGAATTCCGTAACCATCTGAAATACATAATTAATCGAACATGAACTTGGCCCGAATTCTATCGTCAAGGACAAGTGCGTCGAGCCTGCAACTGGCTAAGATTGAAACCAATCCGGTCACTTGCTGTTAACGTCGACGGCAAATGAATGGCAAACCGGCAAGAAAAAGACCGGCGGTCACCTGGACCACCGGCCTTGAAAGTTGAAGCCTCTAGAGTGACATTCTTATTGGGTTAGACGAACCG
>JABDJG010000002.1 GCA_013002595.1 Hyphomicrobiales bacterium
GGCAATGACTGCGCACCACAGGATCAGCCGGCCTTCTGGATACCATTCGATCTCGCTGTCGGCAGCTTCGCCTTCAAGGCCAAGACCTGCCTGTGCCGGCCGGTTGATCAAGGCCAGATAGGACAAAAGCACCGGCGCAACGCCAGCAGACAGCAGAAAAAACGCACCTGTCCTGAAATCGATTGCACCTGCCAGGGCCGCTGACCCGACCAGACCTGCCAGGCCGGCCACAACCGGCCCCCAACCAAGCCCGGCCAGAAACAGGGGCAAAGGTGCCAGATAGAACAGCACCAGCGACAAAGGCGACCCGGTGACGATCGTGGCATGCAGTGCCGCTGCCGTCAGACCGCAACCGATCGCTATGATAATCCAGCTGTTCATCGTACTGGCTGTCCCTCATCGTCCGGCAAATTCATTGCCGGGATGGGTTAGAAGCGGGCTGGCAAAACCAGACCGCCCCAACCGCGCTTAATATAATGCGCCTATTTCACGACATACGGCAAAAACGCCATAAATCGCGCCCGCTTGATTGCCCGGGCCAGCTCACGCTGTTTCTTTGCAGAAACCGCGGTGATCCGGCTCGGCACGATCTTGCCGCGCTCGGAGACGTAGCGCTGCAGCAGCTTTACGTCCTTGTAGTCGATCTTGGGTGCGCCTTCGCCCGAGAACGGGCAGCTCTTGCGGCGGCGGAAAAACGGGCGGCGTCCGCCTGATCCTTGCATGGCCATCAGCTGTCCTTCTCGGTTGCAGCAGCTTCAGCTGCCGGTTTTTCTTCTGCCTTGGGGGCATCATCGCGGCGCGGCCGGTCATCGTCACGGCGCGGCGGTCTGGAATCGCGATCACGCGGCCCCCGGTCGTCGCGGTCCCTGCCGCGCCCTGAGCGCATCATCACCGATTGATCTTCTTCGTGGTCTTCGACACGGATGGTCATGAAGCGGATGACATCGTCGTTGATCGACATCTGCCGTTCCATTTCCTTGACCGCTCCGGAAGGCGCATCAATGTTCATCAGCGTGTAGTGCGCCTTGCGGTTCTTTTTCACCCGGTAGGCGAGGGGACGAACGCCCCAATATTCGGTCTTGGCAATCGATCCCTGATTTTCCTCAAGGATCGTCTTGAACTGCTGCGTCAGCGCATCGACCTGAGTGCTCGATACATCCTGCCGCACCATAAATATGTGCTCGTAAAGCGCCATGGATTTGGGCCTTTTCCTTTCAGTTTCACTCGTCCAAGCGATTTCGGCGCAGAGCCTCTTCCGAACCTTGACTGAAAGGCCCGGAAAAGAAGAAGTATCCGAAAGAGCGGAGACACGGGAAGCTCGGGGAGTAACCCCTATTGCCGGCAACATCTGCCCACAACCTTCCGTTCAGCCCCCAGCCGGAAGCCGCTTGCTGGCGCGGGTTATAGGCGCTTTGCCGGTTTTTGCAAGCAGTAATGTGGCCACGGCAGCCGGGGCACCTCAACCAAGCGTACTCTCAGCGAGCCGCACCCAATAGGAACAGCCGTAGGGAATGGCGTCGTCGTTAAAATCATACTCCGGGTGATGCAGTCCCGCACTGTCGCCGTTGCCAATCATTATGAAGGCGCCAGGCCGGGCCAGCAGCATGTAGGAAAAGTCTTCGGCGCCCATTTTCGCCGGCGCATCCCGGTCAACGCGTTCCTCGCCGGCGACCATGCTGGCGACATCGGCCGCCTTATCGGTCTGTTCGGGGTGATTGTCGGTCGCCGGGTAGGGTTGTGAGAACTCCACCTGTGCCGATCCGCCATGGCGCGCAGCGATCTCTGTCGCCGTTGCCATGATCCTTTCATGCAGATGTTCGCGTACGTCATTGTCCATCGTGCGCAAGGTGCCGTTCAGAAAGGCCGTTTGCGGGATCACGTTTGACGTGTCCCCGGCATGAAACTGGGTGATCGAGACAACCACCGGATGCATCGGATCGCGGCTGCGTGAGACCAGTGTGTGCAGCGCCTGGACGATTTCAGTGCCGATGACGATCGGGTCGATGCAATCATGCGGCCGGGCTGCATGGCCGCCGCGACCGGCAACGGTAATCACCAGATCATCGGCAGACGCCAGGAACGGCCCCGGCCGAATGGCAAAACTGCCGATCGGCAGGCCAGGCATGTTGTGCATGCCGTAGACTTCGAGAATTTCGAACCGCTCCATTAGCCCGTCATCGACCATGACCTTGCCGCCACCGCCGTCTTCTTCGGCCGGTTGAAAGATCACCGCGACCTGGCCATCGAAGTTGCGCGTTTCGGCGAGGTACTTGGCTGCCCCCAGCAGCATCGCTGAATGCCCGTCGTGGCCGCAAGCGTGCATCTTGCCGTCGACCTTTGACCCATACGGCCGTTCAATCGCTTCCTGTATCGGTAGCGCATCCATGTCGGCGCGAAGCCCGATGCACTTCGAGCTGTCGCCCTTGTTGCCGCGGATGATGCCGACGACCCCCGTGCGCCCGATGCCGGTCACAACCTCATCGACACCGAACGAGGCCAGCTTGTCGGCAACAAACCCGGCCGTGCGCTCGACATCGAACGACAGCTCCGGGTTGGCATGAATATCCTGGCGCCAGCCTTTGATTTCGTCGTGGAAATCGGCAAAGCGGTTGATGACGGTCATGGGTCAGTTCCCCTTGATCTTCGGTGTCTTGCCGCTCAACACAGCCGCATAGCGCTCGGCATCGATATTGCCGCCCGAGACAATTGCGCCGACCCGTTTACCGGCCATCAGTTCGCGCTCATTCATAATGCCTGCCAGCGCTCCGGCGCCGGCGCCTTCGGTGATGTTGTGCGTTGCCCGGTAGGCAAGCCGCATCGCTTCGGCGATTTCATCGTCGCTGACTTCGACAATCCGGCTGCAGCCCTCGATAATGTAATCCAGCGCCAACTGGTGCGGGATGCGGACCGCCATGCCTTCGGCAAAGGTTCCGATAGAGTTGGTCGAAATCGCTTTGCCGGCCTTGTAGGACAGCGCGTAGGCATTGGCCTCGGTCGAGACAACGCCGATCACCTCGGTCTTCAGCCCCAGCATGTCGCGCGCTGCAATCACCCCGCAGCATCCCGATCCCATGCCTATCGGCACATAGACCGCATCGAGTTCGCCGGCGGCCTCAAACAGCTCATGCGCATATGTCGACACCCCCATCACCAGTTCGCGGTCAAACGATGGCACGATATCAAGATTGCGGTCTTCAGCCATGCGTTCCATGGCATCCTTGGCGGCATTGAAGTCATGTCCCGTCTCGACCAGTTCAGCGCCAAGCGCGCGCATCGCCGCGTTCTTTTCGGCCGAATTGTTTTCCGGCACCACGATGACCGCCGTTACCCCTTCGCGTTTTGCCGCAAACGGGATCGACTGGCCGTGATTGCCGGTCGAGGCGGTGATCACCCCGTTGGTCTCGCCGCGCTCTTGGCGAAGCCGCATATGCACCAGCCCGCCGCGCACCTTGAATGCGCCGGTCGGCGTATGGTTTTCATGCTTGAGCCACACCTCGCAGCCAAGCTCTGCCTCAAGCAACGGCCAGTTATGCTGCAACGTCGGCGTCATCGTCTCGTAGACGATGGACTTGGCTTTTTCGAGTTCGGCTGGGGTGTACACGGGTCGTAGAGCTCCTAATGTGATCAACTCCATTGATAAGCGCTCTGTAGGCGAAGGCAAGTATTGCATCCAAGCTCTTTAGGATATTTGCCTGAGATTTCACCGCTTTGTGCAGCAAACTTAAGCCGACATTCGTGTTACCGATTGATCTCCCCCCGTTTCTCGGCCAAACTCGGCTGTCACATATCCGTCTCGCGACACAGCGAACAGAACAACCGGGACATGACACCAAAGGGAGAGAAAATGATGAAACTACAAGACATGAAAAAGCTCGCCGGCAAGGGCAAGATGTCGCGCCGCGACTTCATTCAATTGTCGATGGCGGCCGGGTTTACCGTTGCCGCAGCCAAGGACATGTTTATCACCGCGGCGCGTGCCGAACCCAAGAAGGGCGGCAGCTTCCGGCTGGGCAGCGGCCATGGTGCAACCACGGACTCGCTTGATCCGGCAACCTGGGCAAACGGATTTGTCGGTGATATCGGGCCCGGAATAATTGGCAACACGATTGTCGATATTGACCAGAACAACAATGTCGTGCCGGCGCTGGCGGAAAGTTTTGAATCATCGCCAACCGCTGACAAGTGGGTCTACAAGCTGCGCAAGGGCGTTGAATTCCACAACGGCAAGACATTGACGGCGAACGATGTCGTCGCCAGTTTCAATCACCATCGCGGTGAAGGCACCAAGTCAGCCGTCAAGTCGGCTCTCAAGTCAATCAAGGAGATCAAAGCAGACGGTGCCGATACCGTCGTGTTCGAACTTGAGGCCGGTAGTGCCGATTTTCCGTATGTCACGTCCGATTATCACCTGGCGATCTATCAGGAAAAGGACGACGGCAAGATCGCCTGGGAAGAGGGCATCGGCACTGGCGCCTTCATCCTTGAAAAATTTGATCCGGGCGTCACCATAAGGGCCAAGCGTAACCCGAACTATCACGGCGAAGCGTATTTCGACGACATCGAAATGCTCACTCTGCCCGACGTGGTTGCCCGCACCAACGCGCTTACCTCCGGCGATGTGCATTACATAGACCGGCCGGACCTCAAGACCTTGTCGCTGCTGGCCCGCAACAAGAACATCAAGATCGATGATGTGACCGGATTTGCTCACTATGTGGCGCCGATGAACACCACCATCGCACCTTTCGACAATGTCGATGTCCGCAAGGCAATGAAGTATTGCTT
>JABDJG010000009.1 GCA_013002595.1 Hyphomicrobiales bacterium
CATCCACACCAGGTGCCGCGATTGTTACATAGTCGCCCCGATTGGCACGCTTGTACAACCGGTCCTTGGCATCTGTTGCTGTCACAGCTATCACCTGCGGATAGGCGGCAGGATAGGCAGGTGGTGCCTTGGACCCCAGATTTCCCGCAGCGGCGACAGAAATCACCCCGGCCTTGTGGGCCGCATTCAGCACTTCGTCGAATGCCGGATCGCGGGCGCCGGTGAAGCTCATGTTGATGATTTGGGCCTGCTTGGAGACAGCCCAGTCGACACCGCGGATGATATCGTAGGATTCGGCTATGGAAGGGCCGCGCTTTTTGTCCTTGGCAAAGACGATCGACGACAGGATTTGCGTGCCCGGCGCGACGCTGATCATGCCTTTGCGCGCGCCGATAATACTGGCAATCCCGGTGCCGTGGCTGAAGTCCTTGAAGCCGCGCTTGCCGATCGCATTGAACTGTTCGATGACCGAATTGGCCAATGCGGGATGCTTCGTCCTGACCCCGCTGTCGATGACGGCTATGATGGTGCCCTGTCCGCGGGCCGTCTCGTGCGCCTTGGGAATCTCAAGCTTTGCCACCGCATATTGCACAATTGTGCTGGCAGCCATCTGATACAGGTAATTGGGCTGGGCGGATATCACACGCGGGTCATTTGCCAGCTCCAGCGCCCGCAGGGCGGACATTCTGCGCCGCATGGCAAACTTCACCAACCGGCTGTCGATCAATTGAATGTCTGCATCGGCGAGCCTTCGCAGACCGAAATCGGCTGCAACCTGATCGATCGTTTCATCCGGCGTACCGGTTACGAACAGTCCAAGGATATGATTGGAGCGGTATTTCGCGATGGCCCTCGTTGTGACGGGGGTCTTGCGTTTGGCAACGGCTTTCTTTTTCTTCCGCTTCTTTTTCGTCGCCTTCTTTTTCGTCGCTTTTTTCTTTTTGCTCAGCTTGTTGAGATCGATGGTGATGCTCACACCGCCGCCAAAACCGCCGCTTTTCTTTTTGTTCGGATTGGCGGATGCCGGTGCGCCGGCCAGAATGGATGCAGCAAAACACACGGCCATGATGCCGGCGAGAAACTGCAAATGACGGCATGAGAATGCGGACTTTGGTAATATCGTCATCGTATCGGCTCCGTTTTGGACATGATTTATGTCCGAATATTCCGCCGGGCCCTCGGTCGACATACTGACATTGACTATAGCCCGAGCGCGGCCTGGTATCAAATCATCCGGAAATCAATGCAGAATTGACGAGTTCAGTTCGATGTCCTGTTTGTCGCCAGGTCTTGCCACAGATTTCCAACATCTCTCTTTGCGTTAGTCGTTACGGGCGCGCAAAAGGTTCAGAGTGTATTTTCAGTCGGGCGGCCTTTGGCCGATCGCGCACGGATGGTTCAACAGCAGCACTTGCTGCGGTGTCGTTTTCGTGCGGTCGCATCAATCCGGATAACCGATATCGGCGGGCAAACCGCTTTAGTGTGCGCCCAGCTTTACGTGGCGCAAGTCGCCGGCCTTGACCGAGAAGGTCCTGGTCATCGAGGTACCATCGACAATCGCGGTGACTTCATAGCGGCCCGGCGCGAGCACCATCGAAGCATCGCGGGTCGTGTGGCTGCGCGACCAAGATGACTGCAGGCTGCGGATATCCCAGGCGACAGCGGCGGTCTCGTCGGTGCCGACGATAATGCGGATCAGCCCTGCCTTGTGGGCCACTTCCATGGAACTCAGGATGCCGGGCTTGACCGTCACCTTGGTCTCGGCAACCGTATTGCCGGCGGTGAAACGGCTTTCGACGCGGTAGATGCCGGCAGCCAGTCTGAGGACATGGCCCTGGCCGGCGTTACCGACGACCCGGCGGCCTTTCAAGGGGCCGGATACGGCATAGACCGAATGCTCGGCACCGATGCTGGGCGGTAAAACGGTGTTCTTGATGCCGGACATTGCCCGGATGCCGCCGACATTGAGGATCAGCGTAACGCCGATGCGCTGGCCGGGTTGGATGCGCACCGGGTGAATGACCCTGTGGTAGCCGTAGGCAGCCTCGACAACATAATTGCCCGGCTCGAGCGGTGCATCGAGTGCCGGTTTGTTGTTTTTGTGAACGACGGTGCTGCCGAGACTTTCACCGATCTCCTGACGCCTGATGGTCCAGCTGATCGGCCGGTTGATCAGGCCGCCGGTCCTTTTCAGTCGGGCGGCCAGGCCAAGCGCTTCGGTGCCCTGCTCGGTGAGCTCGATGCGCAATTCATGCGGCACACGGGCCGGTTCGATCGATGCGGTGGTGATTGGGTCTGCAAGATAATTGCTGGCAGCGGCCAGGCCCGGTGCTGCAAAAGGGCCCGCGCAAGCGGCAATTGCCAGTGCCGACATGATAAGGGCCACCGGTTTGCTGCGGTGGCCCTTTTGCTGTCTAACGGCTATGAGCAAGCCAGTCATCAAACTACTCTCCCTGAAAACCCAGAGATTTGGGTTCAACCCCCGTCGAACCGATTCTATTCCCCCGACCTTGTTTCCGGTCGGCATAGGCATAAAAGCGCCGCGGGTGCCTTGCCGCAATCAAATCCTTAATTAAAGGTTAACGACGGTGCTGTCATTTGAATCGAATCTCGTCAAAAGTGTCTGTAATGTTGCTCAGAACAGGCAGATATTTGGGAAAGGTCCTGTCGGAATGGTAAGGGTAAATGAGGGCGTGCCGGACGAGCAGCTCAATGACACGCGCGATACGCTTCGCCTGCTTGAAACCAGGCGATCTGCTTCCGCCAAGGCGATGCAGGGGCCGGGACCGAGCGGTGAGCAACTGGAACAATTGTTGCGGATTGCAGTCCGGGTGCCCGATCACGGCAAGCTGACGCCGTGGCGGTTTATTCTGTTTGAGGGCGACGCCAGGAAACGGGCAGGCGATGTGCTGGCCGGGCGCTGGCATGAGCTTTATCCCGATCACAGCGAGGCCATGCTTGATGAACAGCGCGGCATGCTGATGCGGGCGCCCACGGTGCTGTGCGTCGTTTCATCGGCTGCAGAGCATCCAAAGATACCGGTCTGGGAACAGCAGTTGTCGGCCGGCGCGGTGTGCCAGAACATGTTGATTGCGGCAACGGCGATGGGGTTGGGTTGCCAGTGGATCACCGGCTGGTATGCGTTCGATGAAAAAGTCCTGGCTGACTTTGGCCTGGCGGCCGGCGAAAAAGTCGCCGGGTTCATCTATCTTGGCACACCAAAGGACCCGCAGGGTGACCGGCCGCGGCCGGAACCTGAAGATCTTCTCACCCGCTGGCAAGGATAATCAACCTGTGCACATAAGAGGTATTCTGTTCGACAAGGACGGGGTCTTTGTTGATTTCGACAAGACATGGGCGCCGGCGCTGAAGGTCGTTGCAGGCGAAATAGCAGGTGGCGATGCTGCGCTTGCGGCCCACTATCTGACGATTGCCGGCTATGACCGGGACGCGGACATGTTCATGCCGGGCTCGGTCTGGGCGGCCGGCAACACGATCGACCTGGTTGAAGTCTGGCTGCCGGACGGCGATGCGGCGGCGCGCGCCGCGATGGCGCAGCAGGTCGATGGCTACTGTGCGCAATGCGAACCGGTGCCGGTCTTGCCAATCAAGCGGCTGCAAGAGGTATTTGGCGCGCTTCGGGCTGCCGGTTATCAACTGGCGGTGGCAACCAACGACAGCTCGATATCGGCCCGGCGAACGGTCGAGAGGTTCGGTCTCACTGAGCACTTCGATCTGGTCATGGGCTACGACAGTGTCGCCAACCCCAAACCGGCGGCAGACCCGATATTGAAGTTTGCCGCAGACCACGGGCTCAACGTCGATGAACTGGCCATGGTGGGCGATAATTTGCACGATGCGGAAATGGCGCGGGCTGCGGGTGTCCGCCTGGCGATTGGCGTGCTAAGCGGCAATGCGACACGCAAGGAACTGACTGGTCAGGTCGACCACATTCTCAATGATATCACCGAAGTCGAGGGCCTTCTGGCCTCGCTACGTCTGTAACGGAGCCGCCATGTTTTACGATGCCATCAAGAACGATCACGGATTTCAATACGATCCCTTCAAGGCGATTGTCGCGCCACGGCCGATCGGCTGGATTTCCTCTCAGGCAGCAGACGGGACGGTCAACCTGGCGCCGTACAGTTTCTTCAATGCCTTTGCCCAGGCGCCGCACTATGTGGCCTTCGGCTCGGGCGTGTCGGTTGCCGACGGCATGAAGGACTCGCTGTCCAATATCGAGGCGACCGGTGAGTTCGTGCTGAACCTGGCCAGCTTCAACTTGCGCGAGGAGATGAATGCATCGTCGCGAAATGCGCCGCCGGATGTGAATGAGTTCGACGAAGCCGGTCTGCAAAAGGAAGCCTCGGTCCTGGTCAAGCCGCCACGGGTCGCCGGTGTTGCTGCTGCCATGGAGTGCCGCCATTTCCAGACCATTCCACTGCCCGGCGATGATGGTTCGGTCGACGACCACATGGTGATCGGCCGGGTGGTCGGCATCTACATCAATGATGACTTCATCAATGACGGGCGTGTCGACACGGCTGGGATGCAGCCGATTTCCCGGCTGGGATACAGTGAATATGCCGTCGTCACCGAGGCGTTTCGCATGCGCCGCCCGGATTAGGGCAGGTGTGGGCTCCTGAAACGCTTGTTTTGATCGGGGCCACATTTCTGCTTGCCGGGACCGTAAAGGGCGTTGTCGGCATGGGATTGCCGACGGTTTCGCTGGCGATCCTGACCGTGACGCTGGGCCTGCGCGATGCCATGGCGCTGATGATCCTGCCGGCGGTGACAACAAACCTGTGGCAGGGATTCGTCGGGCCGGCGCTCGGTGAAATCGCCAAGCGGTTCTGGCCGATGGCGCTCGCCACTGTCGCCGGCACTTTCGTCGGTCTGAAGATCGGTGTCGGTGTGTCAACCCAATCGCTGGCGGGGGTCCTGGGCGGCATCCTGCTGATCTATGCCATTACCGGATTGCGCGGACTGTCGATCGTCGTGGCCAGCGCCAGGGAGCGGTTCCTTACACCCGCCATGGGGCTGGCCGGCGGCATCATGTCCGGGCTGGTCGGCGTCTTCATCATCCCCGGCATCATGTACCTTCAGGTTCTCAAAATGCCCAAGGACCTGTTTGTGCAAACCGCCGGTGTGATGCTGAGCGTTGCCACGATCAGCCTGGGAATCGCACTGTCCGGCTTTCAACTGTATCAGGGCGATCACGGGCTGATTTCTGCAGCTGGCCTGGTGCCGGCCTTTGCCGGCATGTTTCTGGGCCAGACTATCCGGGCGCGGCTCTCGGAGGACGTTTTTCGCAAGCTTGTGTTTTATGCGCTGGCGATTTTCGGCGTCTACCTGATCGCCGGCACTGTGCTATAGGGCCTGTTGAGATTCAGGGTGGGGCGCTGGCGAGGCCCATTTTGCCTGTGGACGTCACTTTGAGC
>JABDJG010000040.1 GCA_013002595.1 Hyphomicrobiales bacterium
CGATCAGGGTCGACGCGTTCAGTCGCCGGCAGGTCAAGGCCCTGCCTTCTGAGAACCACATTCGTGTTCTCGACCGCGCCATGAGTGAAAATTGGCGCGATCGAGTTATCAACGCCCATCATTACGCGTTGAGCCTTGCCAAGTGAGTAGGCTCCGAGAACGCTAACTCGGCCTTGTGCTGCGTTTTCCCGCCACCAATCGTTAATCTCGTCCATCACTTCGGTTTGCGGCCGCCAATTGAATACAGGGAGGCCAAAGGTGCATTCGCTGATGAATGCATGACAGCGCACAGGCTCGAATGGTTCGGACAGATTGTCAGCCTGAACTTTATAGTCGCCGGAGACGACCCAGATTTCACCTGCGTACTCGACCCTGATTTGTGCGGACCCGGGAATATGGCCGGCGGGGTGAAACGAGAAGGCCACGCCGTTGATCGTGCAATTTTCACCAAAGCCGGTTGTCTGCAAGTCGATGTCCCCGAGCCGGTAGCGTATGACCGGAGCGGCAGAATTGGTGCTCAGGTAGTGGTCGTGACCCGAGCGGGCGTGATCTGCATGGCCATGCGTAATCAGCGCTCGACCGACTGGCTTCCACGGATCGATGTAAACGTCGGCTTGTCGGCAATATATGCCCCGTTCGGTGAATTCGAGAAGCTGCATGTGAGGAGTAATCTTATCCCTTCGGAGGCGATCCCGGCTCATTCCTTCATCGGGGCGCCGGTCTTAATGATTGTCAAAGCCTCGGCCTGGCAGCTCCGCGCGCCTTCAAGATTTCCCTTGCTCACATACTGGCGGATTTGATTGCGCAATTTCTCGATGTCGGCGACCTGGTCTTTCGACAGTGCCGGCGATGATGCCATTGCGTCTCTGATGTCCACATCAAGAATTTCGATGTGCTTCGATATTGCTTCCGGTTTTGTCATTCTGTCATTCTCTTCAGGATTATTGAGCGTTCAATGTCACCGGCCACGCGCAATCCCAGGCACAATGGCGTAGCGAGAACCAAACGCGTTCAAAGGCCCAAGGTTCCCGAGAGCAGGAGTTGTCCCTAGAGATTTCAGTTGAGGTGCCAGATGGCCGCGTTCAGCACCATCGCAAAGGCTACCCAAGCCAGGTAGGGCGTAAACAGTGCTCCTGCGGTCCGGTCCATGCGAGAATACAGGATCGTAGTGAAGACCAGCAATATGAACAATACCATGATGTCCACAAGCGCCAAGCCGGGACGCTGAAGACCGAAGAACAAGTACGACCAGGACAAATTCAGCGTCAGTTGCGCGCCATATGCAATTAGCCCGACTTTGCGTCGGGCATCTGGTGTGCGCAGCCAAATTCTCCAGCCGGCGACGGCCATTGCTACATATAAAACCGTCCAAACCGGACCGAAAACCCAGCCGGGTGGGTTGAAAGACGGCTTGACCAAGGTCGTGTACCAGCCATAAACAGACGAAGCCGTTGCCATGCCACCTACAGCCGCTACCGCAAAACCAAGCAGCAGGAAACCAACGAGGGCCAAAATGTTCTTTGATTGCTGTGTCAAGTTCCCGAGTTCGCTATGTTGATGATGCGGATTGAGGCTAGGCACTGACCTGACCGGTACACCTCTGCCAATAAATGGTGGGTCAAACCTGAGAAGCGATCAGCAATTCATGAAGCTGTTCCCAAAACCTTTCCGTCATGGGACGCGCGCGCCAAGCCTCAAGCGTTACACGCTCTGATCTCGACAGATCCTTGTCAAAGACAGCTTCCAGATCGGCGACAAAATTCTTGTCGAGGATGTTCAGATTCGACTCATCGTTGAGCTTGAATGAGCGGTTATCAAAGTTTGTCGAGCCGACCGAGGCGAGAAGGCCATCAACGAGCATCATCTTGGAATGATACATGGTCGGCTGGTAACGATGGATTTCGATTCCTGCTTCGAGCAGTTCGCCCCAGCGGGCGCGTGATGACCAGCGGGTTAGTTCGCTGTCGATGTGCGGACCAGGAATAATCACCTTGATGCTGACACCACGGCCGGCCGCATCGACCATCGTCTTCAGAGTGATCTCGTCAGGTACGAAATACGGTGTCGAGATGCGTATGCGGTCCCGCGCACCGGCAATGGCGAGTAGGTAGAGGAGTTGAACGCTCTGACTGCCTTCGTCTGGTGAGCTGATGAAGTTTTGCGCCAACGTGGCACCGACGGGTTCAGATCGCGGGAAATAGTCGTCGCCGATCAGCACTTCCTGCTTGGTCTCCAACCAGTTATCCAGAAACCCTGCCTGGAGCTGGGCCACGACTGGACCTTCGACCAAGAAATGGAGATCGCGCCAGTGCTGCGGGTCCTGAGCATCACCAGTCCAGACATCGCCAATCCCGACCCCGCCGGTAAAACCGACGCGACCATCGACAATCATTAACTTGCGATGGGTGCGGCTGTTGAAACGGTCAAGACGGTTCCAGCGTGGCGGCTGGTAGCGAGCGACGGATATTCCGGCGTCTTCCATTGCCTTGATGAGAGTTGTATCCATCTTGGCGCTGCCTACCCAGTCGAGAAGAACCCGGACTTCGATACCTGATCGGGCACGCTCTGCGAGCGCTTCTGCAAACTGCTCAGCGATATTTCCTGACCAATAAATGTAGGTCTCAAAGTTTATAGTCTTGCGAGCGCCGCGGATCGCCTTGAGCATTGCGGGAAATATTTCGATACCATTCTCGAGCACCTCGATGCGGTTGCCTTCCGACATTGGCGGTCCAAGAAAATGCTGCAGGACCTGCTGAAAATCGTCACTTGCGACCGAGAAGCTGGATGGCACGCGTCGATCGATCGGCGCCTGAGCGCCGGCAAAATTGCTGACAAGAAGCGTCAGGACGGTCGCCACCACAACTCCGGACGAGAAGCCTTTCAAAAATCGTTTGGTGGAAGATCTCATGTTTGTTCCCCGCCCTTGTCCACAATCAACTCCCAGTCTCGACCAGCCGTGGACTGGTGGCCAATATATTGGTGCCGATCGGTTGTGTAGCGCACAAGAGAACGAATAAATGCCGGGATGGTTCCTAAATGCTGCAAATTTTCAAAGGGCCGATACCTGTTGATGCATCCTGGCCAGGACTGAATTGCTGCAATTCGGGTGTGCTTTTGGAAATCACAGAGGAACCATACGGGGTTGACACCATTAATATTCAACACCGTTGGCTTGCGTCAGCGCATGGCGGCAGACCGAGAATTGGTTGGAAAGGAGAATGTCATGCCGAGCAACTTCGATATCGATATGTGGGCATTCTGGTTCATCGGCATGATGGCCGGTCTCGACTGGATCATTGCGTTGATTGTCGCAGCCTTGTTGACGATCGTCACAAGCCGGTACGATGTGTTGCCGAGCTACTCGCCCCTACGCAGCTACGGAGACGTCCAAGATCCCGATTATGATGCGTTGCCGGCTACGCGGCGTAGCAAGTGATTGGCAGCCGGGTGCGGAACCTTTTCGGGAAATGAGACGTTTAGTCAACGGTAACATCATAAAAGGAGCAGCATACAATGGCTGAAAACCCTAAGCAGCGCCCTGAGAACACAAACTCCGATCGCTCGCGAACCTCGCCAGAACGGAACAGTGGCGCCGTACTCGCGAAACTTAACGGTAAGCGAGGTTCTGGACAAAAAGCTAAACCGAAACAGAGCTCAAACTCGCCTGACAACGAGAGCGCTACTGCAAGCGAAGGGCCCAGCGCCGTCCTCGCGGACATCAATGGCGATAGAAAGAAAGGCTCTAACGAGACGCAGACGAATGATTAAAGTTGGACGGTAGCGCGAGACGATTGAACCTACTTCAATCTCAATTACCCAGATTGGCCGAGCCAAACTCTTATGCGGTATGTTAGCACGTAGCTGCGGGCCTGTCGGGACCAGCAAGCTGCCTATTATCTTGTTGGCCCGAACGCATGGTTCGGTTACCGGCGAGACAGCCCAAGACGCCATATCCTGGGTGTGCGTGAGCCTACCGAACTCGAAAGCGAGGGGCGCGTGGACAATGCGCTACATGTGCCTCGCGGCATCCTGGAATCAGGTGCTTGCACAGGTGATGAGACCCGTGACACTGCTCTGTGCAATGCAAAGAACGAGGGCAGAGTGCACCTGGTGTGTGCATCCGGCGCGCATGCTGCACTCGCGGCGGACACCCTACGAAAGATGGGCTATGATGCAACAGTCATTGACGGCGGAATGGCGACCTGGAAAAACGCCGACCTGCCTGTCACCAAGCAGCTACGGAAGAACAACGTGAGCCGTCTGGCTGGTGTCCCCAATGCCTTTCAAGGGCTACGAAATCACATGTTCGATTTCGGTACTGAAGCAGACGAAATTCCATCCGAAGCCAGCGTGAACTGACCAGGGTCGGATGATCGATAAATTGCCTCAGCCCAGTTCATCGTTTGCTTGATCCGACAGAAGGTCGTTTGCATTCTTGTCCCTTGCCCGTTCTTCATCCACTTTCTTTACAACCGATTTATCCACTGTTGTGTCGGTAGCAGCATCGCTTGCCTTGGCAGATACAACCTCGCCAGATGTGCGTTGCGGGGTTTCACGCCGTGATTTGAGCGATGTGCGGGTGCTCGCCACGCCGCCGACGACACCCGAGGGAGCATTATCAAAACGCAACCGATAGATCGGTTCGGGCAAGGCAAAGCCACTCTCTTCCAAGCGCAACTTCACCCGCCGAATGGACTCCGACCTGGCTTTGACAAAATTCGAATAGGTTTGATCTACCCAGCCTGCCAATCCGATGACGACATTAGAGTCACCCACCGCCTCAATCCAAGCCGCCGGGGCGGGATCATCCAGAACAAACTCCAGGCAGCGCAGTTCTTCCAGGCAAATTGCCAGTGCATCTTCTAGTACGCTGTCTGCATCAACACCGAGCTCAAAAGTAAACCGGCGTTCCGGATTTCTCGAATAATTGACGATTTTACTTTTGAACACCGTTGCGTTGGGAATGCGGATATGGTTGCCATCCCGGTCCATGAGGATGGTTGCTCTTGACGTCAGACGGATGACGTGCCCTTCAAATCCGTCTATATGCACCAATTCTTTCGGCTGGAACGGCTGGCGAATGCTCAATAGAATACTGGCGATATAATTTTCCACCGTGTCTCGAACGGCGAAGCCGATGGCCAGTCCGACAATGCCCGCCGCGCCAAGAATGGTTCCAAGCACTGCGGTTGCACCCAGGATATCCAGCGCAAGTACGGCACCGATGACCAGAAAGACGATCCTCACAAACTGCCGGATCAGCTCAGAGATAAACGCATTTGGCGCCAGCCACGACCATGGCCGGCATCTCGATGCGATGAACCAGCCAAAGGCGCTAACGCAAAGCCAAACCGCCACGGCGATCATCACCAGGGGCAGGTAATCCACGGCCTGCCCAAGCCGCTTTTCGAACCGGCCGAGTACAGGAACCAGCCGCTCGGTAACGGCCGTCTGCTCGATGATTTCATTGTTTACAGCAACGACGCCATCCACCCTTTTTGCCAGGGTTGCAGCCTTTTCCGCATACTGCTGTTCGTTGACTTCGCCGGTCAGCGTCACAACGCCGGCGGCAACCGTCGCGTGAACATTTTGCAAACCGTCGATTTCATCGAAGATTCCCTCCAACCGCTGGTCGATTTCCGAGTCGCTTGGCGCTTCATCGTTGGTTTCAATAACAGGCGCTGTCATCTCCTCCTGGGCGCGCATGGAGGTCGGATTCAATACAATGGCCGCGAGACCAAATAGAATGCATAGCGCGATACGCGCAACCCACGTCATGTTCTGGACCCCCGGTTGACGATCTATCACAAGCAAGCCCGATGTAGCGGGAAGGCACCGGCCGTCAGGCCACAGCGCTCTTGCCTATGGACTTGCTTCCGCAAAGGAATCGC
>JABDJG010000049.1 GCA_013002595.1 Hyphomicrobiales bacterium
ACGTAAGTCCGCGCATCTGCAACACCCGGCCGGCGATCGAGGAGCCCAAGACCACCTCGTTCGTCGAGATCGATGAAAACCTGCTCGATGGATCGCTGAAGCGTATCTTCACAGGTTGGATGCTGGCCGAAAGCCCTGGGCTCAATGCGGTTGAGCACCCGGTCTATGATGTCTGGCTGACCGGCTGCCGCGATCCCAAACGAAAACCCGAACCGCAATCGGCGCCGCCGGCAGAACCGGCCGACACCGAAATTCCCAAAGATACGGACTGATACCAGCGGTTACTGGCGGACGCCTTCTACCTCGAGCATGATCTGAAGCGGTGCCTTGGCAACGCCGTTCGGCATGCCGAATTCGGCTGGGACGATCGTTGTCGCACCTGCAAAGCCGGCCCGGTAGCCGCCCCACGGGTCATCGCCTTCGCCAATGTAGTTGGCCTCGATCGCGACTTCCTTGGTGACACCGCGAATGGTCAGGATTCCCTTGATGATGCCTGTCTTGTCGCCGGTCGGCTCGATGAATGTGCTTTCGAACCTGGCTGTCGGATGATTTGCCGTATCGAAGAAGTCGGGGCTGCGCAGGTGTTCATCCCGCTTGCCGTGGTTGGTGTTGACGCTTGTTGCATCGATATCGATGACGATCTTGCTGGCCGCCGGGTTGGACTTGTCCCAATTGAATTTGCCGGTGAATTTGTCGAACCGGCCGGTCACGAAACTGTAGCCGAGATGACTGGCGCGGAAGTTGATGGCAGCATGCATGCCGGCACCTGCGGCATCGACTACGTAGTCGGCCGCTGATGCAAGGTCTGCAACGGCAACGCTGGCCATCAGGGACACGCCCAGGGCAGCTGTCTTGGTAAAATTGGTCATTGCTATTTCCTCCGTGTTGATAAGCTCTTCAAATTCATCGTGCACGCGCCGCTTTGAGGCTGAAGGCAATGATCACCTCATCGGCGATCGTTGCGGTATTGGCCCATTGGCCTTGGCCAACCTTGAAAGCGGTTCTGCTGATGGTCGTTACGCCTGTGGCCTGCGCGCGCAGGCCCTGGGCATTTTGCGGATCGTCCGACGTTGCAATTGTGGTTTTCACGGTGACCGGCTGTGAGGTGCCTTTGACCGTCAGTGTGCCGGCCACCTCATAGGTGTCATCGCCAATCGGCTTGAATCCGCTGGCCTCGAATACCGCGACCGGGTGATCGGCGGCTGAGAACCAGTCGGCGCCGGGCAGCGCCTGATCGGCCTGCACATTGCCTGTCGTGATGCTGGATGTATCGAATTCCAGTCTGATGCTGGCCTTGTCCGGACGATCGGCATTAAAGACTATCGCAGCCCTGTAGGCGTTGAATTTGCCCTTCACCGGCACATTCATCTGTTGGGCGGTGAAAGTGACTTCACTGGCCCCGGTTTCAACGGTCCAGGTATCCAAAGGTCCTGCTTCGGATGGCGGCACGGCGATGAACAACACAGCGGCTGCAAAGAACGCTGCAACGCTCCTGCGGCGGGGCAGCATGCGCACCAGCGTATCGTCGCGCTTGACCTTGTGATGCCACAGCGCTGCCCCGATATGTCCAACCAGCAACGCAACCAGCAACAGCCCGCCGGCCCAGTGCAGCCAGGAAAACACGTCTGAAATCTGTTTGCTTGGCCCTACCAGGTTGGGCAACGGTATCACCGAGAACCACACGACTGGAAATCCGGCTGCCGAACTGTTTATCCAGCCGGCAATCGGCAACCCGATCAACAGCGCATAGAGCAGGACATGTCCGCCATGCGCTGCCGTGCGCATCAGCGGCGGCATGTCGGCGGGCAACGGCGGGGCAGGGTGGGTGAACCGCCAGATCAACCGCAATACGGTGACCAGCAGGACACTGATGCCAATCCACTTGTGCCAGGAATAAAGCTTGAGCATCAGCGGCGACAGCTCAAGCGACGTCATGTACCAGCCCAGACCCAGCAGTGCGATGACCGCAACCGCGGTCAGCCAATGAAAGAATTTGGCAAGGCGAGAGTAGTGTTGTGTCAAAGGTAACCCGGGCAATCTGCAAACGCGATCTTGTAATCATCTGTTTCGAACGTCCCGGAATTGCCCATTCATGTGTGGCAACAAGATGTTCAAATGTGTACAAATAAGCAACAGAATGCACATCACAATTTTATGAGCGAACATGTTCATGACTGAACAAGAAACCGTCGACTGGGATTGGAATGAGCTTCGGGTGGTGCTTGCCGTTGCCCGATCGGGTTCATTGTCGGGGGCTGCGCGCCAACTCGGGACCAGCCATCCCACGGTTTTCCGGCGTATCCGGCTTCTTGAGCAGCGGCTCGGCGCCGATCTGTTCGAGAAGTCGGCGACCGGTTACGTGCCCACCATGTTGGGCGATGCCATCATCGCAGCCGCCGAAAGGATGTCGGGCGAATTGGATTTGCTCAAGCTGCAGCTTGGTACCGACCAGGGCCAGCCGCATGGTGTGCTGAGACTGACCTGCTCCGACACCGTCTACACCTATGTTCTGGTGCCACTGCTTGCCCGCTACCGCAGTCGATATCCGCAAGTCAGTTTCGAGGTGATCGTCACCAACGAATTCGTCAACCTGCAGTATCAGGATATCGATATCGCCTTCCGTTCGTCGCGCCGGACAGCGCAGAATCTTCATGGTATCAAACTGTCCGACCTGATTCTCGGCGTCCACGCGCACCGCGATCACCCTGCAGTGCATCAGGATCAGGTACGGCTCAACGAGCACGACTGGATCGGATTTGACGAGAGCATGACCTTGACCATGCTGTCCGGCTTCATGCGCGAGTTCGATCTTGAGCGGAAAGTCGTTTTCCGGGTCAATTCGCTGATCGGTGCCTGTGATGCGGTTCGCCATAACATCGGTCTGGCCATGCTGCCGGTTTACGTTGCCAAATCGGTGGCTGAAATTGTGCCGGTACACGCTGGCGACAGTATGATTCGCTCGGAGTTGTGGATGGTCTCAACCCATGCCCAGCAGCGCAAACCCCTGGTGCGTGCCTTCTTTGAGTTTATCGAAAATGAGATCGGCCCGATCAGTGATCTGATGCAGACCGGTTGAACGTATCAGTAAAATGGAAACGCGTATGAAAACCATCGTCTGGCTTCGCCAGGACCTGAGAACCTCGGACAATCCGGCGCTGTATCATGCAGCACGGCGTGGATCAGTCGTGCCG
>JABDJG010000083.1 GCA_013002595.1 Hyphomicrobiales bacterium
CTTCGCTGGCACGCAAAAGCGCCTCGCGTTTGAACTCCGTACTGTAGCGTTTGTATTGACGCTTCGGCTTCGGCATTTGACACCTCCTGACGCTCAACGCGTCTCATTTTAGGTGTCCACGAAACAACGGCAAAACCAATGTGCCAACTCCGGACGTCGTCGACACTGCTGAATTAAGGTAGTAGCCGCAGGGTTAAACTACTTTCTCTCAAAAATTCCAAAGCGAGGGTTCAGCGAATTCAATCGAGTTGCCTGCCGGATCACGAGCATAGAGCGACCGCGCTCCGTTCGGCCATCGGAAGTCGCGCTCGATTTCGATTTTTGCTTTTTCGAAACGCCTTCGAAATTCATCAATCTCTTCGTTGGTGGCGGAAAAACACATGTGTCCCGCGCCGGACGTCCCATGGGGAGGCACTGAAATAGACTCTTCCGCGGGAACGCGTGTTTCGGCCGGATTGAAAATTAGGAGCACACCTTCGCCGCAGCGATAGAAAATATGGCGTTTCTCAGCGAAGCCGACCTTATCGAGTTTCAGTATTCCGCCATAGAAAGAGTCAGCCGCATCAAGATCATCGACATATAACGCCGTTTCCAGTATTCCACTTGGCTTGTTCTCAGTCATACGCTCTGAAATTGGCAAACGAACTACGGCATTACTTCCAGTCTCGGCGCTTGTTCAGGCCGCCCCTTTACTTGTGGCGCACGTCATATCCTGGCCACAGCACAAAGGTGATTTTATTTTACCGTGCCCGTTTGGACATTTGGACACCTGCACCTGACTGCCGTCATCGAGCGTCAGGCTATCATTTTCAAGCGGTGCATCGCACTTCCCGCAGGTCGCATTGACGCTCATCCCGCATTTATCGCATTCGTACGTTGCCAATTTTCTGCATCCTCTTCGCGCCAACTCGCCGAACTTCGCTGATGGAGATTATCAGTCTAACTGGCCGCTGCGCAAGTTGCGTCAACATTGACTAAACAGCGGTGCCAGGGAGTTTGGTGATCGGTGTCGGTTATCAAGGGCACAGCGGACTACTCGGACTCAAGGTCGGATTGGCTGCTTCGTGCCATAAGCGCAAGTCTCAGTCTTGTGCCTTTGACACTTTCGATATCTGCGGCGTCAAATCAGCAGCAGCAATTCGACATTGACCCAGCTTATTCAGCCCGAGCCCGAAACTTATCATGGCAAAGTGTGCAGGCGCGACCGACATCGCCAATGGTGCCCTTCAAGGCGTCAACACCGCCACCAGCGGATGCGGCCAAAGCCTCAGCTGCCTTGATCATGTCGTTTCGTCTGTTCGCTATTTCCGGATAGGTCTCCCACGCCAGCTTCAGGGCCCGTGTCTTTCCGGGTAGAGCATCACTGTCAGAGCCCTGCGGCCACATAACGTCTTGCTGCAATTTGGCAACTGCGAGAAGATTGTTCGCAAGGTCCTGAGCCAATTTGGCATCATAATCCGCTTCGCCCTTCACCATCGCTGCCAGCTCAAGAAGATTGAAGCTTTGGAGCTGCATCAGGGCCTGGCGTGCCGTGCTGTATTTTTCCAACTTGATGTGTGCATCCGACCGGGCCGCGGACGTGATAGCGAATAGTCCGAGCGCAACCAAGCCGGCTGTGATGACCCATTTCTTGATCATGACGGTCTCCTGTCTCCTGCTGTTACGTCCGATTGCGGCTGGATTTTGCAAAAGTCCTCATCGTGCATGGTCAAGACGCACGAGGAGGGAATTACCAAGCTCCGGCGCAAACAGACATCGCGTGTCACTTGCCGGGTCCCAAAAATCCACAACACAGCGGTGAAATTTCCCATCCGGACTGGGCCTTGTCTTGCTGAGCGGTACGAACTCACCTGTCAGAACAACACGCCACCCGCCGGCAACGGGCCGAACATCCGCCGAGCCAATTGGAGAGCAATCCAAATCTGCGCAACACGCCTGAGGATACCAGCTGTGAGCCTTCAGTTCAGCAACTGGTATCGATAGGGCTGTGATGATGGCAAAAATCGCATTATTTACCCCATAACCTCACCCCAAAACGGTGACGACCGTACAAATCAAGATGATATGCGAAAGGTAATCGCCGTCGCCCTCGGCTGAGTTAGAGTACCACAATCAGGTGCAGCTTGCGACAAATGATGTTGCGCTGAAATTTGCTGACATCGATATTCGGCGAAAGCCAGACCTGCACGGGAAATGCCGGCGATCGGGTGACTACCGGATGGAGCCGTGCGACAAGCCATTACGGTAAGTCCCGACCAACGCCGGTTGGTCCGGGATGTGCCAATTTGCGGCACTGTAAATGCGGTTCGAGGTCGGTTTAGGCGTCTCGTTGCCCGGCAGCGCCCCTGTAGCCGGGGGCTCGTGGTTGCTCCTTGCTTCGCACGCGCGGCAAGCGGTCCGCGATCACGTGCCAGGACAGCTGGCTTTCGATACACATATGCCGCTGTGGAAGCGCTGCCTGGGGTTGGTCCAAACTACCTACCTTGACCCAGAACTCACCAATATCCGAATAGCGCGCGAACAGGCTTGAACCGCAATCGTTGCAAAATCGGCGCTCGATCCGACAGGCATGCGGCAGCGCGGTTGACCCGGAGCCGTGTTGTATCCCAGTGGATAATTCAGCCGGGCTGCGCTAGGTTCCGGGGAAAGGGAAAGGGCATGGAACGACGTCTTGCTGCCATTCTTGCTGCCGATGTGGTCGGGTATTCCCGCCTTATGGGCGCCGATGAGGCGGGCACGCTGGCTGCGCTGACCGCCCACCGCGACGAAATCATCGACCCGATGGCGCGCCGGTACAACGGGCGCACCGTCAAATTGATGGGTGATGGCATCTTGATGGAGTTTGCCAGCGCAGTTGACGCGGTCGCATTCGCGGTCGACGTGCAATGTTGCCTGCAGGAGCGCAATCAGGATGTTCGGGGCGAGCGCCGCATTGATTACCGGATTGGCATCAACGTTGGCGACATCATCATCGAGAAGGGCGATATCTTCGGCGACGGGGTCAACATTGCGTCGCGGTTGGAGGGTTTGGCCGACCCCGGCGGCATCTGCATAAGCGGCACCGTGCACGACCAGGTTGCGGGTAAGGTTCCTCAAGGCCTTGAGTTCATGGGCGCGCGGTCCCTCAAGAACATCGATGAGCCGGTGCGCGCCTACCGCGTGCCGGTCAGCCGCGAACTGTCAACATCCTCCCCGGTGGCAAGCGCCTCGGCCGCGCTGGAGTTTGCCCCGCCTAACCTGCCGTCGATTGCGATCCTGCCCTTCAAGAGCCTGGGCGCAGATGCTGAAAAGGACTACATCGCTGATGGCATCAGGTTCGGCATCTCGGCGACGCTGGTTCAGCTTTCCGGACTGTTTCTGGTCCATGCTCCTGTCCTCAACAATTATCGCGGCAAGGACATTGCCGCCAGGTCGGTGGGTGCCGAGTTGGACGTCGGCTACGTGCTCGAAGGCGCCGTGCAGCAGGCCGGAAATCGCATTCGGGTAACAATCCAGCTGACCGATGTGGAGGCCAGGCAGGTCATCCTGGCGGAACGTTACGACCGGGTTCTCGTCGACATCTTCCAACTGCAGGACGAAATCACCAAGAACGTCATCGCCTCGCTGAACATCAAGGTTGTTGCCAACGAAATTGACAGAATCTGGTTCAGCAGACTCACCAACCCGGAAGCGGTTGAATTTTACTATCGCGGCGCCAGCCACTTCTACGAACTCAACAAGGACGATAACGCGATTGCACGGCACATGTTCGAGGAGCTTCATCGCGTCCAGCCGGATGCCGTGGTCGGCCCGAGTTACGTTTCAGCCACGCATTGGAATGACGCCTTCTTTGGTTGGACCGACTGTGCGGCGCGATCGATCGATGAGGCGGCTGACTGGGCGAAAAAGGCCATGAACTACGAAGAAAACAACGGCATCGGCCACGCGATCTACGGCCACCTGTTGCTTCTCGACGGCAAATACGATGAAGCGCTGGCTACCTGCACGCAGGGAGCCGAGCTTCGCACCAGTTGCCCCCTGGCACACGGTCTTCTGGGGCTTGTGCTGAATTATTGCGGTGACGCCGACGCAGCGGTCAAGAGCGCCAGGATGGCCCTTCAGTTGGAGAAGGTCTATCCGGCCTGGTTGATTGACATACTTGCTGCGGCTTATCGGGACAGCGGGGACGTCGAGCTCTCGATTCCGGCAGCAAAAGAGTCGATCCGGCTTAACCCGCAGAACAATGATGCGCGGCTGATATTGTGCAGCGATTACGCCCTGACAGCCAACCGGGACCAGGCACGGCGCGTCGCCGATGAAATCATCGCCACCGAACCCAAATTTCGCCTGTCCACCTACGCAAAGAACCAGCCGTACAGGAACCCGGCAATGCGCGAGCGGCTGATTGCCGCGCTCGGTGAGGCAGGTCTGCCGGATTAGCAGTTGTTCGCCGCCCCATCCGGCCTGGCAATGGGGGCGGCCATCCCATTGCCGGAATGCCCGCTCTCAAGCGTACCGGTCACTTGCGCTGCAGCTGACCAAAATCGGCAAACAGGGCTTCCAGCCCGACCCGCTTTGTGCTGCCGTCCTTCAGATACACATAACCGGTCAGGCGGGCGTAGTTGTCGAGATCTCCATCGATCAGATACGTCGCCTCGTAATCCTGTCCAGCGTGCGCAAATCTGACCCGAAGGACGGTTGTCTCGCCGCGCAGGGCCTTTTCCAGCGTGCCGGTGCCGGTGGTGGCCTGGCCCGCTATCGTTCTGACCACCTGCAATCGATCACCGGACCTGGTCAGCTTGACGGTCCCGTCAAACAGGGTGCCGGAGCCGGCATGCTTTCCGATGACAACGTAGGTGCCGCTCAGATGGTCAACCATGGCGCCGTGATCCCCGGCCCGGGCGGGCGACACGGCAAGCCAGCAGATGCCGGCAATCAGCGTGCAAAACCTGGCAAGTTTTTTCATGTATCGAGCTCCGGTCGTTTGCGGCCGCTACTGTTCATGCGAGCGGGTATCTGGACCCCGCCATTAAAGGGGGTCACCATCCCCTGGACAAGCAGGAAACGGGTATTGCCGGTATTACCGTGATTTCAGCTTCGGACCTATTCAAGCTGATTGCGCTAGCGGGGATCTGTGCGATCTGCGGTCATCCGTCCCTTGTGCAGCAAACGGCAGGTCCGGGCGGATGTTGTTGAAAAAGTCCCTGTTGCGGTGCGGGAAGTCCTTTGATTCACTCAGTTTTGAGGAAATTGGAGGATTCGGTCATGATGGGAACGCAAACAGCACCTGCTCAGCTGTTCTATGACTTTGATCTGGACGAGCATGTGCCGGCCAATCATATGCTTCGGGAGATCGACCGGTTCCTCGACGTTGGCGGGATGCGGTCGAAGCTGCGCCCTTTCTACAGCCATTTGGGCAGACCTTCTGTTGATCCCGAACTCATCGTGCGAATGCTGGTTATCGGATATGTCATGGGCATCCGATCTGAGCGGCGCTTGTGCGATGAGGTGCACTTGAACCTGGCTTATCGCTGGTTCTGCCGGCTCGGCCTAGACGGCAATGTGCCGGTCCATTCGACGTTCTCAAAGTATCGCCATGGCAAGTTCCGGGAAAGCGACCTGCTGCGCCACGTCTTCGAGGCGACGGTCGAGCGTTGCCTTAGCGAGGACTTGATCGCAGGCGACGGCTTTGCCGTCGATGCCAGTCTCATATCGGCCGACGCCAACAAGGCTCGTTCATTACCAGCGTCAGAGTGGAACCTCGATGTTGCACGCGACATTGGTTCGCGTGCCGCGCGCGAGTATCTCGATACGCTTGATGATGCTGCCTTCGGCGCTGCATCGCCCTCACAACCGAAGTTTGTCGCCAAGTCGGATCCGGCTGCACAATGGACGCGTGCCGAAGAGAGCCGACCGTACTTTGCCTATGCAACGAACTACCTGATCGACACACAGCATTCCGTCATCATGGATGTCGAGGCCACGCGTGCCATCCGTCAGGCCGAAGTTGGGGCCTCCCAGACGATGCTTGATCGCACGCAAGAACGCTTCGGCATCAAGCCGGACTGGATTGCTGCCGACACAGCCTACGGGTCAGCCGCAAATCTCGGCTGGCTGGTGAAGAAGCGTGGAATTATCCCGTTCATACCGGTGATCGACAAGGGTGAACGCAAGGACGGAACTTTCTCTCGGTCTGATTTTGAATGGGATGAGGCAAATGACCAATACATCTGTCCAGGGGGACATGCATTGCGCCGGTTCCGCCGCAACTACTCAGACCCAAACCGGGTCAAGAAGACTGGTGGCACATACAAGTACCGGGCGCTCAAGGCCGATTGCCAGGCTTGTCCGTCCAAGCAGAGATGTTGCCCCAACATGGAGTTCCGGGCTGTCAGCCGTGAGCCGCATGAGGACGCCCGTGACTTCGCCCGTTCGGCACGCAGGTCGAAGGCCTATAAGGCGTCGCGGGACAAGCGCAAAAAGGTCGAGATGCTATTTGCCCACCTTAAGCGCATCCTCAATCTGACGAGACTGAGACTGCGAGGACCAAACGGCGCCAAGGATGAGTTCCTGCTTGCAGCCATTGCCCAGAACCTTCGCAAACTCGCCAAGTTAAGACCTCGAAGACCAACCAAGGCAGCAATCGCATGAGATGAGAACCGAGAAACCGCAGTAATCGAACAGGTCGGCGCGACGAAGCCGGGCCAAAACGCCCGTGCCTTCGTTGCTACCAATGATCGATCTGCTTTCCAGCCGACTTCTTCAACAGAATCGGCGGGAAGCTGCCATTCGCTGCGGTTGCACACTCTTCTGTTCAGCTAACTATGCCGGACCTTAGGGCTGTAAAGCACAGTTCGCGTCTGGTGCATCGCACAACGGCTAGACAGCGCGAATGGCCGGTTGGGCCGAAAAGTGCGAATGCGGGTCTTTGTCGCAAGCTGGGCTCTCAGAAAACCATCCTTTTGAGTCCGCTTGACCCTTGATAACAGACTAAGATCGACAAGGCTCGGTTCTTCCGAGATGTGCCAACTGCGGAAGTACCGCTAAGCCAGCAGAACAGACCGCGCCTGGTGCAGATCCGCGACTTTGAGCGTTTGCAACATCTGTTCGCCGACACCAATAAGCCGATCAATTTCGGGGATTAATTCGGTGGATTTATCTCCACGGCCGACACGAGCCAATACTCGCCCACGGTCTGCGGCAAATTCTACCAACCCAAGCTTTTCTCGCGGGTAGAATGTAGCCAGCACATCAGCATGGCGTTCAGCCTCGTCATATTCACCTGCCTGCAAACAGGCATCGATAGCGAAAAGTCTAAAGTATGTGTAGTTGTGGCTGACCGAGCCTTCTGCCAACAGGCCTTCTGCCTCAGCACAAGCTTCGTGCCGCTCTGTCTTTTCATTGGTGACAAGAGCGAGACCACCCAGGATCTTCGGCCCAACAAAGGCCATTCCGGTATTACGGCAACCTTCGAGTGCCTTGCGTGCGGTCGCCAGTGCCGCAGCCTGATTGCCCTGAATATGTTCGAGTTCGGCGAAATACAACAGTATCATCGGCTCAAACCGTTCAGCACCCAATTGGTGAACGAGCGCGAGTCCACGTTCGGCATGCTCACGGGCAGGGCCAATCTGTCCTTGAAACCGGTAGCACTCGAAGGCGGCATTGCGACCGATCAACTCGCCACGGCCATGTCCAACACGTTGCGCTAGTTCAATCGCTTCAAGCCCAATGTCCAGCGCCCTTCCAACCTCACCACACCACTTCAAAGTGAATGCCAGCATCGGCAGATTGGCTACGTGAATTCGACCAAAACCGTGCTCGCGGCTGATTGCAACGCATTCGGCAAATCGATCTGAGGCCGTGCGATAGCGGCCCCGCAGGTACTCCGCATCCGCCAATCCACCCAGGGCAGTAGCCTCCAGTTCGGCTGATCCTGATTTTCGCGCAAAGTCCAGCGCTGTGTAATTTTATAGCAGGCATGTCTCGTTG